>QGUO01000099.1 GCA_003242495.1 Pseudomonadota bacterium
GCGGCCTGGGCGGTGCGGCGCATGCGTGGCTTCGGTCAGGTGGCGCCCGGCGCCGTGGAGATCCTTGCGGACGTACCGCTCGGCACCAAGGAGCGGGCGGTGCTCGTGCAGGTGGGCTCGCAGCAGCTGCTGATCGGCGTGGCACCGGGGCGAGTGAGCACCCTGCACGTGCTTGCCGACCCCGTGGCGGTGGATCGTGGCGAGCGCCTGGGTGGAGCGCCGTCCGGCCGCCCCGACTTCAAGTCCGTCCTGCGGCGGAGCCTGGGGTTGTGAGCACAGCGCTTCGATCCGGCGTTGGCGCGCGCGCCTGTCCGCCGCTGCCCGGGCGCAGCGCGGGCCTGACGGCGTTGGCCGGCCAGCCGCTGCCGCGCAGGCGCGAGGCGCCGCGGCGCAAGCCGCGTCGGACCGTGCTGCGGGCGACGTGCGCGCTGCTCGCGCTGCTCGCGCCGTTGGCGTCCTTCGCGGCGGCGCCGGGGCTGCCGGCGGTCACGGTGAGCACGGCGGACGGCGGCGGACAGACCTACTCGCTGACGCTGCAGATCCTGCTGTTGATGACGGCGATCACGCTGCTGCCGGGCATCGTGCTCATGATGACCGCCTTCACGCGCATCGTCATCGTGCTTGCCATCCTGCGCCAGGCGCTCGGCGCCGGGCAGGCGCCGCCCAACCAGGTGCTCATCGGCCTGTCCCTGTTCCTGACGCTGTTCGTCATGGGGCCGGTCGTCGATCGGGTGCACGCCGAGGCGGTGCAGCCGTACCTGGCCGGCACCATCGACGCGCCCACGGCGCTCGAGCGCAGCACCGGTCCGCTCAAGCGCTTCATGCTCGATCAGACGCGCGAAAGCGATATCGCGACGTTCGTGCGCATCGCCGGCGGGGCGGGCTTCGACAGCCCCGAGGACGTGCCGCTGCGCATCCTGGTGCCGGCATTCGCGACCAGTGAGCTGAAGACCGCCTTCCAGATCGGTTTCCTGCTGTTCATTCCCTTCGTCATCATCGACCTCGTGGTGGCGAGCGTGCTCATGTCCATGGGCATGATGATGCTCTCGCCGGTGCTGATCTCGCTGCCTTTCAAGCTGATGCTGTTCGTGCTGGTCGACGGCTGGTCGTTGGTGATGGGCACGCTCGCGGCCAGCTTCTACACATAGTGTCTCCCCGTTCACACCTGTGAGGGCTCCGTGACTCCCGAACTCGTCATGACCGTGGGCCAGCGCGCGCTGGAAGTCACGCTGCTGCTGGCGGCCCCGCTGTTGTTCGCCGCGCTGTTCATCGGATTGCTGGTGGGCGTGTTCCAGGCCGCCACCCAGATCAACGAAATGACGTTGTCGTTCATTCCGAAGCTGATCGGCATGGCCGTGGCCCTGGTGGTGGCCGGACCGTGGATGCTCAAAGTCATCGTGAGCTACACGCGCGGACTGATCGAGAGCATTCCCGGGCTCATCGGGTGACGCATGCCGGAACCGTCGTGCCGCATGAGTCATGCCGGATGGAGGGAGTGAGCCATGTACGTGAGACGGGGCGGCTGAGCGATGGGCGGCACGCTCGCGCTGTCGTTCGGCCAGATCGAAGGATGGCTCGCCCAGTATTTCTGGCCGTTCGTGCGCATCGGGGCGTGCTTCATGATGGCCCCGATCTTCGGTGCGCGGTTCGTGCCTGCGCGGGTCCGGATATTGCTTGCGCTCGCCGTCACGGTGATCGTCGCGCCCCTGGTGCCGCCGCCGCAGATCACGCCGTTCTCGGCGCAGGGCATCGTCGTGACGGTGCACCAGGCGCTCATCGGGTTCGCCACGGCGTTCGTGCTGCAGCTCATCTTCGATGCGCTGGCCATGGGCGGGCAGTTGTTGGCGAACACCATGGGGCTGGGTTTCGCGTTCAACGTCGATCCGCTGCGCGGTACGAGCACGCCCGTGGTCGGCCAGCTCTACATGCTGCTGGTGACCCTGACGTTCCTCGCCCTCAACGGCCACCTGGCGCTCATCGAGACCCTGGTCGCGGGCTTCGCGACCTTGCCAGTGGACACCACCGGCCTCGACCGCAATGCCCTGTGGACCCTGGTCGCCTGGGGCAGCGAACTGTTCGCCAGTGCGCTGATGGTGGCGCTGCCGGGCATGGCGGCGCTCCTGGTGGTGAACCTGTCGTTCGGGGTGATGAGTCGCGCCGCGCCGACGCTCAACCTGTTCGCGGTGGGCTTTCCGGTGGCGTTGATCTTTGGCCTGGTCATCATCTATGCGGGCCTGCCCACCGTGCTGGCCACGTTCACGCAGTCGCTCGAGGCCGCGTTCGCCACCATCCGCGTGCTGCTGGGCCTGCCGTAGCACGCCGTCCGAGACGATGCCCGGCGCCGTGCCTCCGTCCCCGCCACGATGCCTGCCTGGGTACCCGGGAGTAGCGTTCGATGGCTGAGAACGACGCTCAGGAAAAAACTGAAAAGGCCACACCCAAGCGCCTCGAGGAATCGCGGCGCAAGGGTGAGGTGCCGCGTTCGCGCGATCTCAGCGCGGCCGCGGTGACCGTCGCGGTGGGCGGCGCACTGTACGGGCTGGGCGCGCAACTTGCCGGCGACATGGCGGGTCTGGTGCACACCAGCCTGTCCCTCACCCGCGACCAGGCCATGGATTCGGCATTGCTGGTACCGACGTTCGTGAGCGCGGTGGGCGAGGGTCTACGCGCCTGCGCGCCGGTGCTGCTCATTGCGCTGCTGGCCGCCCTGCTGGCGCCGATGTTGCTCGGCGGCTGGAATTTCAGCACCGAGGCGCTGCTCCCCAAGTTCGGGCGCCTCAACCCGCTCGCCGGACTGAAACGCATGTTTTCGCTGCGCAGCCTGATCGAGCTGGGCAAGGCGCTCGCCAAGTTCGCGGTCGTGGCCGGCATCGCCGTGCTCGTGCTCTGGACCCAGGCGCCGGCGCTCATGGGTTTGGGTCGCGAGGCGCCGGCGAGCGCCATCGGCCATGCCGTGAAGCTGGCGGGGCAGGGGCTGCTGGCCGTCTCGGCCGGTCTGCTGCTCATTGCGGCCGTGGATGTGCCGCTGCAGCTCTGGCAGCACGCCAAGAAGCTGCGCATGAGCCGTCAGGAAGTGCGGGAGGAAATGAAGGAGACCGAGGGCTCGCCCGAGGTCAAGGGCCGCATTCGCCAACTGCAGCAGCAACTCGCCCGTCAGCGCATGATGCAGGAGGTTCCCAACGCGGACGTGGTCATCACCAACCCCACGCATTTCGCAGTGGCGCTGCGTTATGACGAGCAACGCATGCGGGCGCCAGTGGTGGTGGCCAAGGGGACGGACCGGGTTGCGGCGCGCATCCGCGAGCTCGCCACCGAGCATGCCGTGCCGATCTTCGAGGCGCCGCCGCTCGCGCGCGTGCTTTATCGCAACGTGGACATCGGCGCCGAAATTCCGGCGTCGCTCTACGTGGCCGTGGCGCAGGTCCTGACTTATGTCTTCCAGCTGCGCACCGTGCGCCGCCATGGCGGACCCATGCCGCCGAAACCGTCCGTGGACGTCACCGAGTAGACGCCGAATAGACGCGCAGAAACGTACGGCACGGCGAACAACCTTCGAAACTGTGACGGACTTCCGCCGGGTGCGGCCGGCGCTGGCTTGGGAGTTGCACATATATACGGGCGTCAAAGCTTCGACGCGTTTGCAGCCCTATGGTCCAGATCGCATCACAACTCGACCTGCGTGCGATGTTGCGCACCGGCATCGGCGTGCCGCTCGGCGTGCTCGCCGTGCTGGCCATGGTCGTGCTGCCCTTGCCGCCGATCGCGCTGGACGTGCTGTTCACGTTCAACATCGCCCTGTCGCTGATCATCGTCATGGCCGTGTTCCATGTGGCCAAGCCGCTCGACTTCGGGGTGTTCCCCACCGTCCTGCTGCTGGCCACACTGCTGCGGCTCGCGCTCAACGTCGCCTCGACACGCGTCGTGCTGCTGCACGGCCACACCGGCTCACAGGCCGCGGGCAAAGTCATCGAGTCGTTCGGCGAGTTCGTGATCGGCGGCAACTATGCGGTCGGGGTCGTGGTGTTCGCCATCCTCACCATCATCAACTTCGTGGTGGTGACCAAGGGCGCCGGGCGCATCTCCGAGGTCAGCGCGCGTTTCACCCTCGATGCCATGCCCGGCAAGCAGATGGCCATCGATGCCGATCTCAATGCCGGGCTCATCTCCCAGGAGGAAGCGCGCCAGCGTCGCGCCGACGTGCGCGCCGAGGCGGACTTCTATGGATCCATGGACGGTGCGAGCAAGTTCGTGCGCGGCGATGCGACCGCCGGCATTCTCATTCTGTTCATCAACGTCATCGGCGGCCTGGCGATCGGCACGCTCGCGCACGATCTCTCGTTCGCCGATGCGGCGCGCATCTATACCTTGCTCACCATCGGCGACGGCCTGGTGGCGCAAATCCCCGCGCTGCTGCTGTCGACGGCCGTGGCCATCATCGTCACACGCATGTCGCGCGAGCAGGACATGGGCGGCGAGCTCGGGCGCCAGCTCTTCGGCCAGCCGCGTGCGCTGGCCGTGGCGGCGGCGCTGCTCGGCGTCATGGGCGTCATTCCGGGGATGCCCAACCTGGCGTTCCTGTCCATGGCCGCCCTTTGCGGAGGGGGCGCCTGGGTGCTGTACCAACGCTCGCGCAGTCAGCCCGAGGAAGTCGTGCAGGCGCCGCCGGCGCCACCGCCGGCCGAGGCGCGCGAGCTCACCTGGGACGACGTGCAGCCGGTGGACATCATCGGCCTGGAAGTCGGCTATCGGTTGGTGCCGCTGGTCGACAAGGCACAGGGCGGCGATCTGCTGGCGCGCATCAAGGGCGTGCGCCGCAAGCTCACCCAGGATCTCGGTTTCCTGGTGCAGAGCGTGCACATTCGCGACAACCTCGATCTCGCGCCCAACGCCTATCGCATCAATCTTGCGGGCGTACCGGTCGGTGAGGGCGTGATCTATCCCGAGCGCGAGCTGGCCATCAACCCCGGTAAGGTGTTCGGGCAGCTCACCGGCATCGAGACGCGCGATCCTGCCTTCGGCATGGAGGCGGTGTGGATCGAGCCCGGCCTGCGCGAGCACGCGCAGACGCTGGGCTATACCGTGGTCGATGCCAGCACGGTGATCGCGACCCACCTGAGTCATGTGATCCAGACCCATGCGCACGAGCTGCTTGGGCATGAGGAAGTGCAGCACCTGCTCGATGCGCTCGCCAAGAACGCGCCGAAGCTGGTCGAGGACCTCACGCCGCGCCTGTTGCCGCTCGGCACCGTGGTGCGCGTGCTGCAGGGGCTGCTCGCCGAGCGCGTGCCGATCCGCAATATGCGGACCATCGTCGAAACGCTCGCCGAGCACGCCGCGCACACCCAGGATCCGCTGCAGTTGCAGGCCCACGTGCGCGTGGCCCTCGGGCGCCAGATCGTGCAGGACATCGTGGGCATGGGCGCGGAGCTGCCGGTGATCACCCTCGATCCCGACCTCGAGCAGCTCCTGACGAATTCCCTCGCGGGCAGCAACGCGGCGACGCCCGGGCTCGAGCCGGGCCTGGCCGAGCGCATGCAGCGTCGCCTCGCCGAGGCGGCGCAGCGCCAGGAGATGAGTGGCGAACCGGCGGTGTTGCTGGTGCCGCCGCAGCTGCGCCAGACGCTGGCGCGCTTCCTGCGCTCGATCGTGCCCGGCATGCACGTGCTCGCCTGGAACGAGATTCCCGACAACCGCAAGGTGCGCCTCGTGACAGCGGTCGGCAAGTGATCGCGGCGCGTGATGTGCGAGAACAGCGAACATGAAGATCAAACATTATCGTGCTCCGGACATGCGCCAGGCGCTGCGGCAAATCCGCGAAGTGCAGGGACCTGACGCCGTCATCCTCTCGAGCCGCAAGATCCCCGGCGGCGTGGAGGTCGTGGCCGCGGTGGACTATGACTTCGAGGATGCGCCAGCCGGCGGGCACGCCACGGGCGGCGTCCAGCCGTCCGACGCGGTGCGCCCGACGCCCGACGAGGCGCCTCGCGCAGGCGCCGGCGCGAGCCTGTTCCAGGCGGCCGCGGCCCCCGCGCGCGCTGCGGAGGCCCTGACCGGCGCACCCGCCATGGCGCCCGGGGAGGACGAGGACTTCGCGGTGCTCGCCCGGCGCATGATGAGCGCCGAAGCGCGCGTCGCCGGTGCGCCTGCGCACGAGCCGGGGCTGCCCGGCATGTCGGGCGATGCGCCAGCGCACGGCGCGCAGGCCGCCGACTCGGTGTTGGGTGAGGAGCTGCGCACCTTGCGACGCATGCTCGAGACCCAGCTCGCCACGCTCGCCTGGAACGACCTGACGCGGCGTGCGCCGTTGCAGACCGAGTTGCTCAGGCAGCTGACGGTGCTCGGCCTGGCGCACGATCTGGCCGCCGAGCTGGTCGCCCAATTGCCGAGCAGGCTGGAGCTGGCCGAGGCGCATCGTCTCGCGCTGGGGGCCATCGCCCAACGCATCGCCGTCATGCCCGAACGATGGCTGGATGCCGGCGGCGTGGTGGCGCTGGTCGGCCCCACCGGCGTGGGCAAGACCACGTTGATGGCCAAGCTCGCGGCGCGTTGGGTGATGCGCCACGGCCCGCGGCAGCTGGCGCTGGTGTCGACCGATGCGGTGCGCATCGGCGCTCAGGAGCAAGTGCACACCTTCGGACGCCTGCTGGGCGTGCCGGCCTATGCCATCGAAGGCGCGAGCGAACTCGGCGGACTGCTCGATCACCTCGGTGATCGTCGCCTGGTACTGGTGGACACGGCGGGGCTGGGGCCGCGCGACGCCGGGCTCGCAGCGGAGCTGGCCGCGCTGGCCGCCGCGAGTCCACGCCTGGAAACCGCGCTGGTGCTCTCCGCCAGCATGCAGGCCGGTGTGATCGAACAGACTTTGGAAGGCTTTGCCGGCGCGCGCCCGACGAGCTGCGTGCTCACCAAGCTCGACGAAGCCGTCAGCCTCGGCGGCGCCATTTCGGCGCTGATCCGCACCAAGCTGCCGCTCGCCTACCTGAGCGACGGGCAGCGCGTGCCCGAGGACCTCAGCCCGGCGCGCGCCCATCAGCTCATCGCGCGCGCCGTGGAGCTGGCGCGCAAGTCCGGGGCAGCCGCGGACGAGGACCTGCTGACCCGCCGCTTCGGTGCGGTGGCGCACGCCCTGGCATGAATCGAGAACCAGATACCGGAAGAACAAGCGAAGCGGAGCGACATTCGATGCAATCCATGCAGAAGAACGGCCTGGCCCGCGCGGCCGATCCCGGCCCCGTGCGGGTGATCGCCGTCACCGGCGGCAAGGGCGGCGTGGGCAAGACCAGCGTGGCGGTCAACCTGGCAACGGCGCTGGCCGGGGCAGGGCGGCAGGTGATGCTGCTCGACGGCGATCTCGGGCTGGCCAATGTCGATGTGTTCCTCGGCCTGTCGCCCCGCTACACCATGGCCCACGTGCTCGCCGGCGAGCGCAGCCTGGAGGAGATCATTCTCGAGTCGCCGCACGGGATCAAGGTCGTGCCGGCGGCCTCGGGCGTCGCCGACCTCGCCAATCTGTCGGCCGCCGGGCACCTCGCATTGGTGCAGGCCTTCAGCGCCCTGGGCACGCAGGTCGATACCCTGATCGTGGACACCTCGGCGGGCATCGCGCACAGCGTCGTGCAGTTCTCGCAGGCCGCCCAGCACGTGCTGGTCGTGCTGTGCGACGAGCCGGCGTCGCTGACCGATGCCTATGCGCTCATCAAGCTCCTGAGCCGCACGCATGGGGTCACCCGCTTCCGGGTGCTCGCCAACATGGCGCGTGGACCGGGCGAGGGACGCGTCTGGTTCGAGAAGCTCGAGCGGGTGGCCGCCCGCTTCCTGGATGTCACCCTGGAATACGTCGGGGAAATCCCGCACGACCCGTACCTGCGCCGTGCGATTCGTGAACAGCGTCCGGTCATGGTGGCCTTTCCGGCCAGCCCCTCGGCGCGGGCATTCAAGAATCTGGCCCTGAAGGCCGATAAGTGGCCTGTACCGGAAGGCCCGCGCGGCAACCTGGAGTTCTTCGTCGAACGCCTGGTACGCCGGCCGGCGGCGCAGCTGGAGGTCGTGACGTGAGCGGCGTGGCGGCTTACAGCGCGGTACGTCGGGCCAGCGAGGCCGATACGTTGGTGATGCGCCATGCCGAGCTGGTCAAGCGCATCGCCTATCACCTCGCGGGGCGGCTGCCGGCCTCGGTGGAGGTGGCGGATCTGATCCAGGCGGGGATGCTCGGGCTGATCGAGGCGGCGGCGAACTTTACCGCCGACCGCGGCGCGAGCTTCGAGACCTACGCCGGGATTCGCATCCGCGGCGCCATGCTCGATGCCTTGCGCAAGCTCGACTGGGCGCCGCGCTCGGTGCATCGCAAGTCGCGGGCGGCCGCGGCGGCGATCCGCGACATCGAGGCCGAGCTCGGCCGCGAGGCGCGCGACAGTGAGATTGCCGAGCGCATGGGCGTGTCGGTGGAGGAATACCACCGCATCGCCTACGACGCGGCGAGCTGCCGGGTGGCCAGTCTCGATGACGCGGGCGCTGACGACGATTCGCTGCTCGGGCGCATCGAGGACGAGCGCGCCGATCCGCTGCGCGACGCCACCGAGGAGGGCTTTCGCAGGGCGCTCGCACGCGCCATCGACGAGCTGCCCGAGCGCGAGCGGCTGGTGATGTCGCTGTACTACGACGAGGAAATGAACCTGAAGGAGATCGGAGCAGTGCTGAAGGTGACGGAATCCCGGGTCTGTCAGCTGCACGGACAGGCACTGATGCGATTGAGGGCGCGGCTGGCCGACTGGCGCGAGCGCCGGGGATAGTTCCTTGAAAGGACTCGTCCGGCGGGTCCCGGATCGCACCGCCGGGGCGAGGCAGATTGTCGCTGCGCCGGGCAACGCGGGTGGACAGGGCGAGAGGAGAGACAGGTGAGCAAAGACATGAAGTTTCTGGTGGTGGACGATTTCTCGACCATGCGTCGCATCATCAAGAACCTCCTGAATGATTTGGGTTATGCGAACGTCGCGGAGGCCGATGACGGCACCACCGCGCTGCCGATGCTGCAAACCGGCAATTACGATTTCCTGATCACCGACTGGAACATGCCGGGGATGCCGGGGCTCGAGCTGCTGAAGACGGTGCGCGCCGATCCGAAGCTCGCCAAGCTGCCGGTGCTGATGCTCACCGCCGAAGCCAAGCGCGAGCAGATCATCGAGGCGGCGCAGGCGGGCGTAAACGGCTATGTCATCAAGCCGTTCACCGCGGTCACGCTCAAGGAGAAGATCGACAAGATTCTCGAGTCGCGGGCCGCCTGAGCCGAGGGCAGCAGCGCCACAGCCACCGAAGCGAGACCGAACCCGAGCCACTCTCGACCAAGACGACATGCCCATCATGCGATCCTCATCGGGACTTGCGCTTGACGTCGCGACCTCGCCGACCGAGGCGTCGGCAGCGGTGGCATCACCTGGAGCGAACACCACAATGACGACTGCCAAGTCCGCGCTGCAGGCCGAGTACGGGGCGAGCATCGCCGCGCTCGCCGATGCGCTTGCCGCCGATGATGAGCGCGCCTTCCTCGAAACGCTCGACGGGCTACTCGAGAAGCGCGAGCGCTCGCTGTTCTGCGAGCTGCGCAAGCTCACCAGCGACCTGCAGGGTGCGCTCGAGCGATTTCGCATCGACTCGCGCCTGGTGGACCTCGCCGAGAAGGAGGTACCGGACGCCCGCCAGCGCCTGGACCATGTGCTCAAGCTCACCGACGAGGCGGCGCACCGCACGCTCGACCTGGTCGAGCAGTCCTGTCCGCTCGCCGAGCGCACCGCGCGCGAGGCGGCCGCCATCGTCGAGTCATGGCAGCGGTTTCGTGCCCGCAACATCGCGGTCAGCGAATTTCGCGAAATGCTGACGCGCATGGACGCCTTTCTCGACGCCGCGAGAGACGACATGGCCACGGTGCGCGGCAATCTGAACGAGGTGTTGATGGCCCAGGGCTACCAGGACCTCTCCGGGCAGATCATCCGCGGGGTCATGAAGCTGGTCGGCGAGCTGGAGGTCGCCTTGGTGGAGCTGGTGCGCCTGTCCAAGACCGGCGAGCGCTCGGGCACCCACGAGGCAAGCCCTGATGAGGCCGCGCGCGGCTTCGGTCCCGCCGTGCCGGGCGTGGACCACGGACCGGTGGTCAGCGGACAGCAGGACGTTGACGCCTTGCTGTCGGGATTGGGCGTGTAGTGGACATCCTGTCGCTCA
>QGUO01000521.1 GCA_003242495.1 Pseudomonadota bacterium
CCACAGCGCACCCCCTGCAATGAGTTGGCTCAAGCGACTGGCAGCGCGGCTGCGTCCGGACAAGAGCGGCATTTCGCTGTCGTCCGCCGCGCTGCTGCGCAATCTCCTGCCGCTCACTGCGCTCGCCACGGTGATCACCGCCCTGGTGCTCGCTGTGATGTGGCAGCGCAATGCCTCGTACAAACCTGTGTTCGGCGAGCGCGAGAACGTCGCCGCCGCGGACATGATGAGCGCGCTCGAGGATGCCGGCATCGCCTACCGATTGCATCCGCAGACCGGTCAGGTGCTCGTGCCCGAGCGACGGGTGCGCGAAGCGCGCATGCTGCTGGCGGCGCGGGGGGTGGTCGCGAAGCTCCCGGCGGGCCTCGAGATCATGGATCGCAAGGATCCGCTCGGCGTCAGCCAGTTCGTGCAGGACGTGCGCTTTCGGCGCGGCCTGGAAGGGGAGCTGGCGCAGAGCATCATGACCCTCGACGCGGTCGAGTTCGCGCGCGTGCATCTGTCGATCGCCAAGTCCACTTCATTCGTGGTCGACGATGGCACGCACAGCACCGCCTCGGTCGTGGTCACGCTCAAGCCCGGCCGGCACCTGAGCGACGAGCAGATCGCCGCCATCGTGAACATGGTCGCCGGCAGCACCGCGGGTCTGGAACCGCAGCATGTCACCCTGGTCGATCAGGGCGGCAGTCTGCTGTCGGCGCGTCTCGACCTGTCGGAAGGCTTCGCCGCCGCCGGCGGCAACGAGGCCGCGCGCACCTACCAGGAGGAGACCCGCCGCAACATCCGCGAGCTGCTCGCGCCGGTGCTCGGCCTGGAGAACTTCATGGCGAGCGTCACCGCCGAGGTCGACAACGACCGCATCCGCGAGACGCGTGAACAGTACGGCGATACCCCGCGCATCACCAACGAGGCGGTGCGCGAGGAAGTCGACAACGATCGGCTCGCGCTCGGCGTGCCGGGCTCGCTGAGCAATCGGCCGATCGAGACCAATGCCGAGGCGGAGCCGGAAGGCGGCACGCAGGCGCAGCGCAATGCGGCCACGCGCCAGTACGCCTACGACCGCAGCATCACCGAGATCCAGCGCAGCCGGGGACGGCTCACCCGGCTGAGCGTCGCCGTGGTGGTGAACAGCGCGGCGGCGCCCGGCGGTGGCGAATGGAGCCCCGAGGCACTCGGCGACATCGACCGCCTGCTGCGCAGCGGTCTGGGCATCGATGCCGCGCGCGGCGACACCCTGGTGGTCTCCGCGCTGCCGTTTCCGGCGGCGACGGTCGCGCCATCGCCCTGGTGGCAGCAGCGCGAGACGCTGCTCGATTTCGTGCCGCCGCTGCTTTACCTGGTGACCATGCTGCTCGCATTCCTGTTCGTGGTGCGTCCCCTGGTGAAGGCTTTGCAGCGCCGCCTTGCGCCGCTCGCCGCCGGACCGCAGGAGGTCACCGCGACCGTGGCGAACGCCGGCGCGCTGCCGGGCGCCGCCGCGGCCACGCCCGCCGCACAGCTGGCCGCCGCGCAGCCGACGCCGGCGGTCGGCCCGTTGCTCGAGGAGTATGAGCTGCCGCCTGCGGGCTCGCCGGTCGACGTGATGGTGGACCACCTCAAGGCGCTCGCGGAGAAGGAGCCGGAGCGGGTCGCCGAGGTGGTCAAGCAATGGGTGCAGAAGCATGTCCGAAGCGACTAGCGTGCCGAACCGCCTGGAGAGTGCCGCCATCGTGCTGCTCAGCATGGGCGAAGAGCGCGCCGCCGACGTGTTGCGTTGCCTGTCGCGCGAAGAGCTCCTGGAAGTGACCCAGGTGATGTCGCGCATGGGCGGCATCAAGGTCGAGGAGGTGCGCAGCTCCCTGCAGGCCTTCTTCGACGATTACCGTGAGCAAAGTGGCGTGCACGGTGCCTCGCGCACCTATCTCAAGCGCTCGCTGGACCTGGCCCTTGGCGCCGACATCGCCGACAGCGTGCTCAACAACATCTACGGCGATGCGATCCGTCCGAAGATGGCGCGGCTGCAATGGGCCTCTCCCAAATGGCTGGCCGAGCGCCTCAGCCAGGAGCACGTGCAGATGCAGACGGTCTTCCTGGTGTTTCTGCCGCCGGGGCTGGCCAGCCAGGTCATCGCGGCGCTGCCCGCCGCGAACCGCGAGCGGGTGCTGCTCAACATGGCGCGCCTCAACGAGGTGGACTGCGAGCTGCTCATGGAGCTCGACGAGCTGGTCGAGCGCTGCCTCGACAGCCTCGGCCTGCAAAGCACCAGCGTGGCCGGCGTGCGTCAGGTCGCGGAGATCCTCAACCGGGTGCCGGACCGCCGCGAGAAGATGGTGGAGCTGCTGCGCGCGCAGGACGCCGAGATCGTCGCCGAGATCGAGCGCAGCATGTACGACTTCTTCATGCTCTCGCGACAGACCGACGAGACCTTGTTGCGTATCGTCGAGGAAGTTCCGCTGGAGCAATGGGCCATCGCGCTCAAAGGCGTTGAGCCCGAGGTGCGCAACGCCGTCCTGCGCGCCATGCCGCGCCGCCAGGCGCAGACCCTCGATGACATGATGCGCCGCGCCGGGCCCGTGGCCCGCAGCCGCATCGAGCAGGTGCGCCAGGAAATC
>QGUO01000100.1 GCA_003242495.1 Pseudomonadota bacterium
GCGGTAGCCGTTGCGGCTGGTCTGCCGATCGGGGCTTCGCTGCCCGTAGCCCGCCGCGCACAGACTCTCAACGTCCATCTCCATCATCCGCTGGGCGACGAACTGGATCATCTGGCGAAGCAGGTCCGTGTCCGCACCCTTTTCGGCGAGCTCGGCAAGTGCGATATTGGTCTTGGTGGTGGTCATCGTGGTGTTCTCAGTAAAGTTAAGGTGTGGTAACCCAACTCTACCAAGACTCACGGTGACCGCCGCCTTCAGGTCAACAGCACACTCTTACACCACCAAGCGGGACGCGACCAAAGTCCAAGGATTTTCGCCGGCGATGCGACATTTTGCAGCGGGTAGATGGCGAATGTCTCGGCTCCGTCGACTCGACGCACTTAGTCGCATACTGTCGCATCGTGTTTCGCTATTGACCGCAACGATCTGCGCTGCTGCATTAGGTTCCTTGTTCAGCGCTGCACGAAGGAGGAGCACCTCAGGTTCGAGTCGCTGAAGGGGTTTCACGCTTCCCGGTGGCTATTGTTGAGTTCCAGGTAGATAGAGGCAATCTGATCTCCGCCGAAGTTGCTGTCCGAGCGTTGCTCCCAGTGAGGTGCAGGGAGGAGCTATTCGCTCGGGGTACGATGCCGTCATGCCAATTCTTGGCTTCTCTCAACATAATCTCGCACTGTAGGCGATACTTCTGACTAGAAAGTATTCCAGCCTCAGGATCTTTTCGTACTATCGCTAGCGGGCAAGACCTACGTAGACGCATGGGAGGTCAGATGAGAGAGAAGGAGCAGGCACGCCCAGAAGGGCGTGCACGCGGCTGATGCCGCGGCTCTCGGCTTCTACTATCAGGCATTGTTTGCGCTCGTGACTCTGATCGCGCAGACCACCGACGACGCCGCTGTAGTCGTTGAGCGACTCGATGACGTCGAGCTCAAGGTCGACGGCAACACGATGCTCTATCAGCTCAAGCACTCGATGAGCGAAACGCCTCCCCCTGTCACGCTTGCGTCGCGTGCACTGTGGAAAACAGTCAAAGTCTGGATCGATGCGCTACCAGCGTTGACGCTTTCGGAAACGACGTTGTGGCTGGTAGTGGTCGGCAGCATTCCGGGCGACTGTCCTCTCAAGGCGCTATTGGAAACGGACTTAGATCGGTCTGAGTTGCTTAAGGCCATGCAGGAAGAAGCGAAGCGCGTAATCGACGAGCGGACTGCTGCTAAAAAAGCCGGCAAGAAGCTTCCCCATGAGGAGCGCTCCCAGGGATGCGAAGCGTTCGTCGCGCTCGGCGCAACGGAACAGCATAATTTGCTTCGCCGGATTCGCATGCAACAGAACAGTCCTACAATTGATCAGATTGAGGGAAATGTCGCTACCTATTTGACGCTGCTGCCCAAGGAGCATCGTCTGCCGATCGCCAAAGGACTGGTTGAATGGTGGGACCGGCAGGTCATGTACTCGCTGTGCGGCAAGCGCGAGCGGGTGCTGACCCACATAGAGCTTCAGCAGCAAATCACTTCCCTCATCAGCGACATCGAGGAAGCCAGGCTCGTTCCAGATTTCATGACGGCGGTGCCACCAAAGGAATACCAGCCCGACGGTATGCTTACGCGCCAAATCCAGCTCGTGGATGGTCGCGAATCCGATTTGACCATAGCGATTAGAGAAGAGTGGCGAGCGAGGGAGCAGCGCTCCAAATGGGTCACTGCGAATCCGGGGATGGCATCCACCATCAATGACTACGATCTAGTGCTGTGTGAGAAGTGGTCGGATCGCCATATGCAGATGGCTGAAGATTGTTCCGAAGTCGAAGACAAAGAGAAGCGCGAATCCGGCCTCAAGCTGTTGCGTTGGGCGCATCAGGAGGCACCGGGTTCGGTGCCGTCGCTTTCCGAAGGATGGAGCGGGCACTACTACGTGAGTGGTAGCTACCACGTGCTTGTCATCGACTTGAAAGTCGGGTGGCACCCCGACTATCGCGACCTACTGAAGGACGGGGAATGATAGTAGCTCACGACGTCTTTGCCGAAACCAATCCTGCCTTCTGCGCTTCTGCTCTTGCGGCTTTTGCTGCCTCCTTCATGTCCTTGAACGAAGCCGGACCGGAATTGCCTGTTTGCTACATCGCGTTGCCGGTCGCCCTCTCGGGAGACCTCGCCGTTACCTTCGATGGTACGAACAGGAATACGGGTCTTCTTGAGTGGCTGACTCGACGCCCACAGGTGCAGGTCGGTCTGGCCGCAAGAATTAACGCTTCCGCGAGCATTGTCACGGAGGCAGTCCGGTTCGGTTGTTTCGCACGTGTGTTGGCCCTGGGGGAAGACGGACGAGTTCGCCTCGGGACACAGAAGATCAAGAAGAGCGTGCTGGGCAAGCTTCGCGATGAACCGGCACTGGCGATCAAGCATGCGGAACGGCTTGGCTACTGGTTCGCTATGGTTGGTTCAACGCGAACGACTTTCGACATGATGGGGCTTACTGTATGAAGCGTTGGAACATCTCCGATATCTTCTTTTTGGGTGTGGCTGGCCAGCGCAGGGTTGTGTCTCTTGAGTCCGGCAAGGTGAATATCATCACGGGTGCTTCGGGGACCGGGCAGTCGACGCTGATCAAAGCGATCGACTATTGCCTCGGGTCGAGCAAATGCGAGCTGCCGGCCCATGTTCGACGGCGTGGCGTGGCCGTTGGTGTCAAGTGGGTGCTGGGTGATGCAGAAATGATTGTGGGGCGGATTGTTCCGCCTGTTGGTTAGAAGACCAGCACTCACATGTTTGTCTCCAGCGGAAGGCAGCTTACCTTGCCTTCGAGCGTGAACGATTTCGATGGGGCCACGACATTGGAGGCCGCTAAAGCGTTTCTTGAGCGGGCATTTGGAATCGGCGATGTGGTCGAAGGTTTGCCTGCAGAGGGTGCAGAGCGCGGGCGCGCGACGGTCCGGCACGTGACGCCATATATTTTCGTCACAAAGGAAGTCATTTACAGCGAATCGGTATTGTTGCACGGCTTGGAAAAGCCGGACAAGGCGCGCGATATCGTAGCTACGATGCCTTACTTCCTGGGTGTGATCGACGAGGCCAGTGTCCTGGCCGAACGCAAGCTGCGTCAGCTGCAACGCGTGCTGGATCGCGAGGAGGCAAAGGAAAAGTTCCGGACAACTGCCGAAAGTGTGCTGAAGCAGCGGGCGACGAGTCTTCTAGCGGAGGCGCAACGCATCGGCATCGCGTCGGAAGCGCCGCCAGGCGCCTCGGAAGACGAGCTGCTGAACAGGCTGCGCACCGTCGGGAGTACGCAAGTCGAGATCAATGCCTACCCGAACGAAAGCGAGCTTGCCACACTACACGGGCGGCGGCGCGATGTGCTCTCGCGTCTTGAGTCGGTCAAACGTAAGACCAGGGCCACCAAGACGGCGATCCGCGAGGCGTCTGGCTTCCACGGGGCAGTAACGCGGCAGTACGAGAAGCTTGAGCTTTCGGAGCACCTGCAGGGAGTCGCGCATGTATGTCCCCTGTGCGAGGCGCCGTCCGAGCGAGGTCGTGAGACGGCTAAGGCACTGCAAGCAGCCTTGGCCAAGGTCCGGGCAGAAAATGCTGCCGTGGAGCGGATAAAGCCGCGATTGGTGGAGCATGACAGGGAGCTGGAGCGACAACTTGAGGCGCTTAACACCGAGTTGCGTGAGATCGACGACCGAATTCAGACGTGGCTACGGCAAAATGAAGAGACGCGCAGGTTGGCCGATCTTTCCCAGGTAAGGGCGCACTTGCTTGGGAGAATTTCATTCTTCCTTGAAGCGAGCGTGAATGAGCCGCGGCTTGTAACCCGTGACTTGAGTGTGTTGCGCGCCGAAATTGAAGAACTCGAAGCGCGGGTTGATCGAGAAGCAAGGAAGATCAAGCTGCAGCGAGCGGAGCGGAGAATTTCGCAGTTCGCATCCGAGGCCTTTGCGCAGTTGCCGACTGTGGAACCCTGCATCGGTTCGGAGCTTGAGTTTTCGTCACGAGAGCCAGAAGTCGTGGTGATGGAAGAGGGCAGTGGCGCGGTGCTGCGAATTCCGGACGTGGGATCGGACCAGAATTACCTTGCAATCCATATTGCGCTGTCGTTCGCCCTTCAGCGGTATTTTGAATCGCTGAATGCGCCCGTTCCCGGCCTTCTGGTCCTTGACCAGATCAGCCGCCCGTATTCCCCGACCAAAGGTGAGGACGAGGACGAAGCCGAGATCACCGGAGGCGAGGAAGACGAGGATGTCCAGGCGATGCGTAGGCACATCGACTTTCTGTTCGCGGAGACGGCACGCCGGAAGGGATTGCAGGTCCTGCTGATCGAGCACGCCTACTTTGCCGATGATGTGAAGTATGTCGCTGCCACACGCGAACGCTGGACCAGGCCATCGGGGCGAGCGTTGATCCCACTGGACTGGCCGACGCGGCAGGACGAATAGAAGCTGTGGCAATCGCGGTTCGCGAATCGCGTAACGCTGATCAGTGACAATCGCGATCGGCGACCGCGGTGGGAGCAAGCAAACCATCGATGTTGCGTTTGCTACGAGCTAAGTCTGGCTGGGCAGTCGATTAGTTCTCCAAATGGAGCCTAGAACGTTAATCACTCCGTTCGACACGCATCGTTGCAGACAAGATTAAGGGGATGTCCTGCTATTCCGGGCGTTTTATCATCGCCTGCATCTCAGTGCTCGGTCGCACTGGAATCTTGAGATAGCGCACGCCATTCGACTCAGCCTCTGGCAATCGTCCGCCGCGCACGTTCACTTGGATCGACGGTAGCAGCAATACCGGAGCCGGCAGGGTCGCGTCCCGCGCGCGGCGCAGGGTGACGAATTCCTGTTCGGATACGCCGGCACCAACGTGAACGTTGTGCGCACGCTCCTCGGCGACGGTGGTCTCCCACGCATAGTGGTCACGGCCCGGCGCCTTGTAGTCGTGGCACATGAACAGCCGTGTGTCGGGCGGCAATGCCAATAATCTCTTGATCGAGCGGTACAGCGTCGCTGCATCGCCGCCCGGAAAGTCTGCCCGAGCCGTGCCGTAATCGGGCATGAAGAGCGTATCGCCGACGAACACGGCATCGCCGATGCGATACGACACGCAGGCCGGTGTGTGGCCCGGCGTATGGATGACGTCCACCTGCAGCGATCCGATCTCGAAGCGTTCACCGTCGCGAAACAGGCGGTCGAACTCGCGGCCGTCGCCGGATACATCGGTCAGATTGAAGACGGGGCGGAAGATGCGCTGCACCTCGCGGATGTGCTCGCCGATACCGATGCTCGCGCCGGTTCGCTGCTTCAGGTAAGAGGCGGCTGACAGGTGATCCGCGTGCGCATGGGTCTCCAGGATCCACGTAATGCGAAATTCCTCGGCGTTCGCCATAGCCAATACGCGCTCGGCCGAATCGACGCCGGCTCGGCCGGAGCGGTGATCGTAGTCGAGCACGGGATCGATGATCGCCGCGTCACGGGTTGTGGGATCGGCCACCAGGTAGGTCACCGTATTGGTGTGCTCGTCGAAGAAGGGTCGGATCAGGGCCGGCGAGGTATTCATGGCGAGTCTCCCGCAGAGGTGTTGATTTGGATTTTAGAATAATCTAAATTAAGCATCAACTAAAGTACCGAAGCCGACCATGTCCCTGACGAAACGCGATCTGGCGAAGATGAAGGCCAGCGCCAAGGAGGCGGCTGCATTGCTGCGCTCGCTCGGCAACGAGCGGCGCTTGCTGATTCTCTGCACCCTGATAGGCGCGGGCGAGTCGAGCGCGGGAGAGTTGGCACAGTCTGTGGAACTCAGTCCCTCGGCGACTTCGCAGCATCTGGCTCGCATGCGCGAGGAGGGATTGCTGGAGAGCCGCCGCGAGGCACAGTCCATCTTCTATCGCATCGCCGACCCGGATCTGGAGCGCATCGTCGCGGTGCTCAAGGATATCTATTGTTCTTAGGAGGACCTCATGTCCCTTCGTGCCCTTTCTGTGCAAGATGCCAAGCGTCTCATCGACGCGGGCGCACTTCTGGTCGACATCCGTGAACCGGACGAGTTCGCGCGCGAGCACATCCCGCAGGCCCGGTCGCAACCGCTATCCGTGCTGACGTCGGCGGACGTGAACGTGGGCGATGCCTCGGCCGTGGTCTTCCATTGCCGCTCGGGCATGCGAACCAGAGCGCATGCCGACCGTCTGGCGCACGCCGTGCCGTGCGAGGCCTTCATCCTGGAGGGAGGGCTGGACGCGTGGAAGAAGGCGGGCTTGCCGATCAGCACCGATCGTAATGCGCCGCTCGAGCTGATGCGTCAGGTTCAGCTTGCAGCCGGCAGCGCAGTGGTCCTGGGCGTGGCCTTGGGCGCCACGCTGTCGCCATGGTTCTATGCGCTATCGGCCTTCGTCGGCGCAGGTCTCATCTTTGCGGGCGCCACGGGTTTTTGCGGGTTGGCGAGGCTGCTGCAGCGGATGCCTTGGAATCGACGTGCCGTGAACTGAGCTCATGTTCTGGCTCATGGGTCTGTTGGGTGGGACTTCGGTCGGTGTGACCCTGGGTCTGATCGGCGGCGGTGGCTCGATCCTGGCCATGCCGCTCATGGTGCATCTGCTCGGCGTGAGTTCTCCTCACATCGCCATCGGTACGGCCGCCGTGGCGGTCACTGCCAACGCCCTTGCCAATCTTGCACTGGCGGCACGGCACAACCTGATCAAGTGGCGCTGCACCATGCTCTTTGCCGTGAGCGGAGTGGCAGGCGCCGCAGCCGGGGCTGCCTTGGGAAAGCGGATCGATGGCCAGCGCCTGCTGCTGCTGTTCGGGCTGCTGATGATCGTCGTCGGCGTACTCATGTTCCGTCCATCTGCGAACCCGGGCGATCCGCAAGTCCATCTCGATCGGCGATCCGTGAGGCACTTGGCGCCGCGACTGATCGTGCTCGGTTTGGGAACCGGTGCGGTGTCGGGATTCTTCGGCATCGGCGGCGGCTTCCTGATCGTGCCCGCGCTGATCCTCGCCACGGGTATGCCGATGCTCATGGCAGTGACGTCTTCCCTGGTGGCCGTGGCGGCATTCGGCATGACGACCGCAGCCAGCTACGCGTTCGCGGGCCTGGTCGACTGGAACCTTGCCGGCATGTTCATCCTCGGCGGAATCGGCGGAGGCCTCATCGGTGCTCGCCTCGCTGCCCGAATAGCCACCCGTAAGCACCTGCTGTCCCGCGTGTTTGCCGTGCTGGTCATCGCCGTGGGGGCCTATCTCGGCCTTTCAGGATTTCCCAACATCTAGCCGCTGCAGCACGGCTTCCGTCCTTCAGGGTTGGTCTCATGCGACTGTTCCAGGCCTCAGCCCAACGCTGCGGATGAGCACGGAGCGGCTAAGCGGGACCCCGCATTCCACGCGAGCAGCGCATTTGGTTTCCTGCACACCAAGAACGAGGCCGGTACCGGTCGGCGCAGAGGGAAGAGTGAGTGCAGCGCATGAAGCCCGGATTCATCGTGATCGCGATGGCAGCGATAGCCACATTGGTCGGCTGCGGAAAGCAGCCGCAGGCGCAACAATCCGTCGCAGCCGCAAATGCCAGCGCCGATACCGGCGGCTCGCGTAGCGGCGACTTCGGGCCGCCGCGAGGCGAGCCCGTCGAAGCCGTTCTAACCAGCCCGCCTGAAGTGCCGCCACCGACGAATCGCAACTACCCGGCGAGGGTCATCGTCGAGTTGGAGGTGAAGGAGCTCGATCTGGAAATCTCCGAAGGCGTCAGGTACACCTTCTGGACATTCGGCGGCACCGTTCCCGGCAGCTTCATTCGCGTGCGCCAAGGCGACACGGTGGAATTCCATCTCAAGAATCATCCATCGAGCAAGATGCCGCACAACATCGACCTGCATGGCGTCACCGGGCCAGGCGGCGGCGCGGCGTCGAGTTTTACCGCGCCCGGACATCAGTCGCAGTTCACCTTCAAGGCGCTCAACCGTGGGTTGTACGTCTATCACTGCGCCACCGCGCCCGTGGGCATGCACGTGGCCAACGGTATGTACGGGCTGATCCTGGTCGAGCCGCCGGAGGGGCTGCCCAAGGTGGATCACGAGTACTACGTGATGCAAGGCGATTTCTACACGGTCGGAAAATATCGTGAGAAGGGTTACCGGCCTTTCGACATGCAGAAGGCCATCGACGAGAAACCGACCTACGTGTTGTTCAACGGCTCGGAGAGCGCGCTCACCGGTCCGCGTGCCCTCAAGGTGAATACCAACGAGAGTGTGCGTTTGTATGTCGGCAACGGCGGGCCCAATCTCGTGTCGAGCTTTCACGTCATCGGCGAGATCTTCGACAAGGTGCAATACGAGGGTGGCACACGCTACCAGGAGAACGTGCAGACCACGCTGATTCCGGCAGGCGGTGCGGTAACGGTCGAGTTCCACACCGAGGTTCCGGGCACCTATGTACTGGTCGACCACTCCATCTTCCGCGCCTTCAACAAGGGCGCATTGGCGATGTTGGAGGTGAGCGGCGAGAAGCGCGCCGATATCTACTCCGGCAAGGAACAGGACGAGGTATACATCGGCGACAAGGTGGAAAGTCTGGCGTCTGTCGCCACCGCGCAGGAGGCGCGGGCACAGGGAACGTTGACGAAGGAACAGCAGATTCAGGCAGGCAGTGCCCTATACAAGGGCACCTGTTCGGTATGTCACCAGGACACCGGCGCCGGGCTGCCAAACGTCTTTCCGCCGCTGGCCAGATCGGACTTCCTGGCGGCCGATCATCAGCGTGCGATCCAGATCGTACTCAATGGTCTGAATGGCCCCGTGAAGGTCAATGGTGCCACCTACAACTCGGTCATGCCGCCGATGAGCCAGCTCAACGATGATGAGGTGGCCAACATTCTGACCTACGTGACGAACACTTGGGGCAACAGCGGTCCGGCGATCAGTGCCAAGCAGGTTGCCGAGACGCGTGCCAAGACCAAGCGTGTCGAGGGCGCGGCAGACTGATGCGCGGTATGACTGTTCCGACGATCCCCCATTGCCCTTCTTTGCGTAGCGGAGGAGGGCTCTTTTTTCGTTCGTCGGTTGCATGTTGGGCTGGCTGTTGACGGCGACCCTGCAATTGCCGATGCGCATCGGGTGCAGTCGATGGCGCGCGTGGCAGGCCAGGAGTTCGACTCTGTCCTGCCCGCGGGGCCAGGGCGGAATCGAGTTCGTGTGAACATGTTCAGCATGGATACCGCGCCGGTTACCAACGAGCAGTTCGGTGTCTTTGTGCGCAGCCATCCACAATGGCGCCGCGATCGCGTGTCTCGTCTGTATGCAGACGGTGAGTACCTGAGGCATTGGAGTTCGCCGGCCGGACCCGGGCAGGATGCAATGAATCAGCCTGTTACGCACGTGAGCTGGTATGCAGCCCGGGCGTACTGCGAAGCTCGCGGGGCACGACTGCCGACCTGGTACGAATGGGAGTGGGCGGCGGCCGCTAGTGAGACGCAGATCGATGCCCGTGGCTCGCCTGAGTGGAAGCAGCAGATTCTGGCGTGGTACGCAAAACCGGCTTCCGGGGCCTTGTCTGACGTCGGTTCAGGTCCAGCCAACGTGTACGGCATCCACGACCTGCACGGCTTGGTCTGGGAGTGGGTCGAGGATTTCAACGGCATGCTCGTCTCCGCCGATAACCGCCAGCAAAGTGAGCCGGACGCGACACGCTTCTGCGGTCCGGGCGCGCTCACGATGGAGCAGAAGGAGCACTACGCCATCCTGATGCGTGTCGCCATGCTGTCGAGTCTCAAAGCGAGCTACACCACAGCAACGATGGGTTTCCGATGCGCGCGATGAATCGATGGGCGGCGGGCATTCAGAACTCTGACGCGCTGACGTTCCACGGGCGACAGCGTACTCTCGATGGCTCGTAGCGAGTCAATCAGCAACGGGCACGAGCGGTTGCGAGCGGCCGGACTGATCGGTCAGCCTGATATCGACCCGGAACGTGACACGCCGCAGGCGCTGGCTGCGTTGGCAAAGCAGCGACGGATGGATCTCACGCGCTGGAGAGGAGACGCTGATCGCGTCCCTGGACGTGGTGTACGAGCCGAGAGTCCGGTGTCGTTGGGGCTCGTGCTCAGTTGACCACGGCGGACAACCGAGCTGGCTGATTGTCGGCGAGTGACTGCAGGCCTTCAAGGGACAA
>QGUO01000101.1 GCA_003242495.1 Pseudomonadota bacterium
GGGCTTCGAGCTGGGCGAACGCCAGGTCGGCCGGCACGCCGGCCGACCTGGCGTTCGCCCAGCTCGAAGCCCTGCTCGCAGGGCACAAGGCCGGGATCGACGGTCTGTTGCTGGCTGTGCCGGCCGGCTACACGCGCGAGCAGCTCGGCCTGCTGCTGGGGATCTGCAACGAAACCGGTCTCGAAGTGCGCGGCCTGGTGGACGCCGGCGTGGCGGCCAGCGCCCTGGATCCGGCGCCGCCCCGGGTGCTGCATCTCGAGCTCGAGCTGCACCAGGCGTTGCTGACGGTGCTCGAGCAGCCGGGGACGGCCGACACGGGGCTCAAGCGCGTGCGCTACGAGCGCGCGCCGCGGCAAGGCTGGCTTGCATTGCAGCAGGTCTGGGCGCAGCTGGTTGCCGAAACGTTCATTCGCAAGACCCGTTTCGATCCCCTGCACGAAGCAGCCTCCGAGCAGCGCTTGTTCGATCGTATACCGGCCTGGCTCGAGGACCTGAAACACCACGAGACGCTCACGGTCGACATGCCGGTGGGGCCCGACACCTTGAGCGTCGAGGTGCCGCGCGAGGATTTCATCGGCGCGGCGCAGCCCTTCTATGCCGAGTTGCTCAAGCTCGTGCAGGGCGCGCGCGCCGCAGGCGAGCGGGTCGAACTGCGGCTCTCGCATCTGTATGCCGACCTGCCCGGCTTTGCCGAGCGACTGGCCACGCTGCGCGATTGTGCGGTGCGGGTGCTGCCGCCGGGTGCGGCCGCGCTGGGCGCGTTGCGGCACGCTGCGGCGATCGAGCGGCCGAGCGACTCATTGACGTTGGTCTGGCAGCTTCCCGTGGAGCGCGCGCCGGACGCGGCCGCGACGGGCGAGGAGGCGCAGACGCCGCCGCATCTGCGCCCCACTCATGTCCTGTTCGGCGGACGGGCCTGGCGCATCGCGGAGCAGCCCCTGACGGTGGGTTGGGCGCCGGGCGCCGCGCGTGCGCTTACGCTGCCGGCGGCCGCACCGGGCGTCTCGCGGTCCCATTGCACGCTCGTGCGGCGCAACGGCGCGGTCTTCGTGGAGGACCACAGCACGTACGGCTCGTTCGTCAACGAGGAGCGTGTGCGCGGTCGAACCGCGCTGACCGTCGGCGACCGGCTGCGCCTGGGCTCGCCGGGGTTCACGCTCGATCTCATCCAGCTGGTGAACGACGATGGCACGCCGCAAGACTGAGCCGATGAGCATGTCGTTCCTCGACGTGATCTGCTGCGGCTTCGGCGCGGTGGTGCTGTTCTACACCATCATCGCCGCCCAGGCGGGCGTGCAGCGCTCACAAGCGAACGAGGCGCTGCAGTCGGAGGTCGACCTGCTCGAGTATGAAGTGCTCGAGGGCTACAAGAATCTCGCGCTCATCCGCAACGCGCTCGAGCGCACGCAGCCGGACGCCGAGCGCACCGAAGGGCTTGCGGCGCGCATCCTGCGCGAGACCGAGGAGCTCAAGGTGCAGCTCGCCGAGGCGGAGGGCACCACGCTTTCGCGGCGCGAAGCCATCGAGCGCCTCAAGGCGGATCTGAAATCGCTGGAGGAGGGTGCGCGACGCCTGGAGGCGGGCGCCAAGAGCGAGGGGTCGCCCGGGCGCCAGACGCGCAGCTTCGTGGGGGATGGCGATCGCCAGTACCTCACCGGATTGAAGGTCGGGGGCGAGCGCATCCTGTTGCTGGTCGACGCCTCGGCGAGCATGCTCGACGAGACCGTGGTCAATGTCATCCGCCTGCGCAACATGCCCGAGGCGCGCAGGCTGCTCGCGCCCAAGTGGCAGCGCACGACCTCCATCGTCGACTGGCTGGCCGCACAGCTGCCGACGGGCAGCCGGTACCAGATCTATTTGTTCAACACCAGGGCGTGGCCCGCCGTGGAGGGCAGCGACGGCAAGTGGCTCGACGTGGAGGACATCGAGCAGATGAACCAGGCGTTGAGCGCCGTCCGCCAGACGGTGCCCAAGGATGGCACCAGCCTGGAGAATGCATTTTCGGCGCTGTTCGCGCTCAACCCGCAGCCCGACAGCGTCATCCTGATTACCGACGGGCTGCCGACCCAGGGAGGCTCCGCGCCGTTGCTGCGCCGGACCATCGATGGCGCCGGGCGTCTGCGGCTGTTCGAGCGCGCCATCGCCAAGTACCCGCGGGACGTGCCGCTCAACGTCATTCTTCTCCCCATGGAGGGCGATCCGTCCGCCCCGAGCGCAATGTGGATGGCCAGCCGGCGCACGGGCGGCTCGTTCATGATTCCGTCGAGGGACTGGCCATGAGGACCCTGGCATGAGCGGCGTCACCCGCCGGCGTGCCCGGCGCTCCGCGGACGTAATGAGCCTGTCCTTCCTGGACGTGATCTGCTGCGGGTTCGGCGCGGTCATCCTGCTGTTGGTGCTCACCGAGGTCGGCGAGCCCATCGTGCTCGAGCAATCGCGCGTCGATCTCGAGGGCCGCGTGATCGAGCTCGAGAAGGAGCTCGAGGAAATCCGCGGCACCACGGTGGTGTTGAACCGGGAGTTGGAGACGCGCAAGGAGCAGCTCGCGCGGGAGCGTGAGTATCTCGCACGCCTGCGCGGCGATCTGAGCGAGCTGCGCGGTCGCTACGAGGCGTCGCGGCGCGAGGCCGACGTGGTCAACGAGATCGAAGGCAGGCTGGTGTCCGCGCAGCAATCGCTCACCGAGGAAATGAAACGCCTGCTGGGCCGGGACTTCCGGCGTCAGAAGGACGACGCCATCGGCGGCGTGCCGGTCGACAGCGAGTACATCATTTTCATCATCGATACCTCGGGCAGCATGTTCAACTATGCCTGGCCGCTGCTGCTGGTGAAGGTCGAGGAGATTCTGAACGCCCATCCGCAGGTCAAGGGCTTTCAGGTGATGAACGACGAGGGGAACTACATGTTCTCCGGCTATCGCGGCAAGTGGATTCCCGACACGCCGGCACAGCGCAAGACCGTGCTCGATCGGCTGCGCACCTGGAATGCGTTCTCGAACTCGAGCCCGGTCGAAGGCATTGTAGAGGCGATTCGCACCTACTACTCGGCAGACAAGAAGATCAGCCTTTATGTCATGGGCGATGAGTTCACGGGTTCTTCCATCGACTCGGTCGTCAGGAGTGTCGACGTGATCAACCGCGAGGACGCCACGGGCGAGCGCCGCGTGCGCATTCATGCCATCGGTTTCCCGGTGCGCCCCGATGCGCCGCAATACACCAGCATCCGTTTCGCCACCCTGATGCGCATTCTCTGCGAGCGCAATGGTGGCGCGTTCGTCGGCCTGAACGAGCCGGAGCAGCGCGGCGGTCCCCGATTCCGGATCGGCTCGCTGGCGCCTGCCGTCGAACGCCCGCCGCAGCCATCAACGTCGAGGTCCACTTGAACCGACTGTTGCAACCAGGCGCGGTCATGCGTCGACTGTGTGCTGCACTCGCGGGAGCGATCCTGGCGGGGCTCGTGGCCGGCTGCGGTCCGGTGAAGCTGGTGGCCACCGCGGACATTCCGACGCCGCTCATCTCGCGGCTGCCGTTCGCCGTCGCGCTGTACATTCCGAAGGAATTCTCGGAATACGTGCACGAGGAGGAGCGCTGGAGCACCAAGTGGAACGTCGATCTCGGCGCGGCGCAGGCCGATGGGCTCACCCGGCTGCTGACCGCCATGTTCGAGCGCGTCGAGCGGGTGGATTCGATCAATGAGGGCACGCAGTTGGGCTCCGACATCCGTGCCATTCTCGAGCCGAGCATCGAGGAATATGCGTTCGTCACGCCGCGCGATGCCGGCAGCACGCCATTCTTCGCTGTGAGCATCCGCTACCGCGTCAATGTCTACACGCCGGATGGCAAGCTCGCCGACTCGTGGGGATTCACCGGCTACGGCACGGCGCCTTCGCAGGGCTTGTCGAGCGTGGCGCCCCTGGCGCGCGCGACCTCGCTCGCGATGCGTGATGCCGGTGCGAAGCTTGCGGTCGAGTTCCGTGAGCAGGCCATCGTGCGCGGGCTGATGCCGGCGCCCGAGCCCGAGGAAGGCGGCGAGCAGGCGGGCGGCGAGGCGTCGCAAGCGTCGGGCCGACCGTCAGACACGTTGGGGACCGCATCGCCGCCGGCGTCCACGGACGAACCATCCTCGCAGCCGTCGCCCGGCGCCACGCCGCCCGAGCCGGCCGCCGCGCCGACGTCCGGCGGCAATCCCGCACACTCTCCGGCGCCGCAAGAGACCGAACCCCCGCCGCCCCAGGAAGACGCCCCGGGCGAGCACACGCCGGCCGCCGGCGAGCCCTCCGGACAAGGGCAAGGCGCGCGCGAGCAGGCCAGCCCCCCGCAGCCGTCCGAAAACCACGGATCACGGAATCCGGAAACACAGAGTCCGGAAGTACAGAATCCCGAGCCGCCGGAGGGTGGTCCCGAACCGGCGACCGGGCGCGAACCGCCGCAAGCGGAGGTCGCGCCGTTGGCCCGGTGAACGACCGGCGCTCAGACCTCGTCGAGCTCGATCTCCGTCGCCAGCAGCCGGTCGCCGTCGCGCACGAAATCGACTTCGAGCCTCGTGCCGACCTCGACGGACTCCAGGCCCTTCAGCCCGTCCTCGTAGCGCGTCCGCTCGTCGGTATGAATCGTCGTGCCCTGGATGACGAGCGTGCCGGCATCGGGATCCACGGCATCCACGGTTCCCTCGATGTCCTCCGCGCCGGCAGCCGCTGACAGCACCAGCGTCGCTGCGACGACCATGATCGGGGCTGGGCCTATGCGCTTCATGGGAACTCTCCGTTGGCTCGATTCTCACGAACGAACCGCACGGAGCTTGGTTCCGGCCGGGACGTTCGCGGGCCGCCCGAGCGTCGCATGCCTCGGGCGTCGAACGTGCCGGCTGGGCGCCGTGGTCGGACCACGGTGCGGCATCGCGCCGCACGCGCTGGCTCACCCGGCGCGGCAGCCATCAGCCGGCCGCGCCGGCCTCACGCAGCTTGCGCAGGATGCGATCCTGCACCCACTGCGGGCTCCACCAGTCGATCGGTGTGACGGGATTGCCGCCGAGCAGGATGGTGAAGTGCAGGTGGTCGCCCACCGCCAGACCGGTGGTGCCGCTGCGGCCGAGCTGCTGGTTGATGGCGACGCTGTCACCCACCGCGACGCTGATCGAAGACAGGTGCGCGTACAGCGACTGCAGCCCCATGCCGTGATCGAGGATCACGCAGTTGCCATAGATGCCGAGCCACCCGGCGAACAACACCCGCCCGTGGTTCGCCGCAAGCACGGGGGCGGCTGCCGTGGACGCCAGATCGAAGCCGAGGTGCGTCTGATGGTCGATGTCCTCGCCCTTGTAGACGTAGGTGCGCTGGTCGGCGAAGCCGGCCTCGACCGCCGTGTTGATGAGCTGCTTGAACGGGCCCTGCCACAGGATCTGCGGCGCGGTCTCCCGGGCGAGCGCGGCGATGGTGGCGTCGTTCTGCCGGCGCAGGTCACGGTTGATGCGCAGGTACGAGGCGAGCAGGTCCGACGGGTCATCCACTTTGAATTCCGTCGACTGCGCCAGGATCGAGGGCACCACCTTGGCGAGGAAACGGTCGTCGACCTGGATGCGGCTCTTGCGGAAGCTCTTCGGGAACACCCGATAGTCGAACGTGGTGCGCGCTTCGTTGCCGAGCTCGTCGCGCGCGAAGACCTCGATGGGGGTGTTCACGTCCTGATTCCACAACAGGGCGAAAAAGGCGACGCGCAGCGCGGGATCGGCGTTTTCTATGCCGGCGCCCGAGGCCGGGAAGCCCGCGTACTCCCGGTCGCCCACCCGCACGCCCGATTGCGCGTCCGCCGGCTGGACGCGATAGACGACCATCTCCGAGCCGCCGTGATTGATGTAATGATGCGTGGAGTACACGGCGATCTGCGGCGGGCGCAGGCGCACCTCGATGTCGTGCTCGAGGGTCGCGGTCGCCTCTCGGTAACCGAACAGTACCGGGCGCGATGCCGTCACGACGATGCGCGCCGCGCCAGCCTCGAGCTCGGGGAACTCGCGCTTGCCGATGGCACGCTTCAGCACCAGGCGATGCTCGCCGTCTTGCTCGAGCTGTGCCGCGTCGTCGGCGAGATCGAACACCGGGAAGCGCGTGCCGTTCTGCTCGAGCGCGACTTCGAGCGACGCCAGCTTGCCGCGCGGCGTCTCGATGGCGAGATCGAGCTCGCCCGTCTGGCCGATCGCCGTCTCGGGGCCGGCAAGCACCAGCATGGGGCCTTCGGCGCCACCGGCATGGAACCAGGCCGCGCCGGCGCCGATGCCGAGCAGCACGATCAAGATCAAGAATTTCCGCATCGAAAGGTCTTCCTGTTCGAGATCAAACCAAAAAGAGTTCGCAGCCGTGGAACGTGCCGGGCACGGTGCCCGCGCGCCATCATGCTCCGGGACAGCGCCTGCACCGGGCGTGTATCGCCCGGCCGACGCCGCACCCCTGCGGGTGTGTCGCTGGATTGCGACCCCGGACTTCTCCGGCCGCCGCTTACTTCCGGACCCTGAAGATTTCCCGGCGCGTCATGCCCGGCGTGTCCACCGGCTCGCCGTCCACGAACCGCGGTCGATAGCGTGCCGCGCGGATCGCCTGCAGCGCCTCCGCGGCCTGGCGTCTGGTGCTGTCCCGGGAGATGACTTGCTCGTCGCTCACGGAGCCGTCGCTCGTCACCGTGAACTGTACCTCGACATAGCGTTCGATGACGTCCTCTGGCGGGCGGCCCAGGTGCCGCGCCGCGAGCGGCGGCGTCGGATAATAAATTTGGACCGGGTGCGCGAGCACGGCTCGTGCATTCGCCGCGTACGTGCCTGCCTGCGCCGCCTGGCGCGTCTGCGCGACATGCCACGCGCGCCGATAATACTCGAGCGCCCGGTGCGTGTCGGTCTTGACCTGGTGCCAGTCGCCGGCCTCGAGCAGCGCCCGCAACAGCAGGTCTTCGCGCGGCGGATCGCTGGCTTCCGCGATTTGCACCGCCCGTTCGACGGCACGTTGGCCCTCACCCGGCAAGTGGCGCGGGTTCATCGGACGCTCTTCCGCGATCACGTTGGCGCCGCCGACCACGGGCGGCTCGCGCCCCTCGAGCATGCCGAGCGGACCCAGGTACAGCTCGAGCAGGTACGAATGCGCCAGTCCGCACAGCGGCTCGACCAGCGCGGGCGAATCACTGCCGTAGACGTCCTCGACCAGCTCGATGGCCAGCCGGTACGCATCGCGCGCTGCCCGCATGTCGCCGGTGGCGGCGTTCCAATCGGCGTAGCTCAACAGCACCGACACACGACGCGGATCGTTCTCGCCGTAGGCGCGCTCGCCGACGCGCATCAGATACGCCATGTGCTGACGTGCCTCGTACAGCCGGCCGAGCCGCAACAGGCTGTCGGCAAGCTTCTTGAGCACGGTCTCCTGGCTGGCATCGAACAAGCCGATGCTGCGATGGGTGGCTTTCACCGCGCGCTCCAGCACGACCACCGCTTCGGCGTGCCGCCCGGCTTCCGCCAGCGTGTATCCCAGCCCGCGCAACGGCTCGAGCAACTCTTCGCTCATCGGGCGACCGTTGTGTTCGACGAGCGTCAGCGCTTCGAGGAACGCCGCCTCGGCAGCGGTCAGGTTGCCGGCGCCGAGCTGCGCATTGCCGAGCATGGTGAGCGCTCTGGCAAGCGCCAGCGGCTCGCCCGCGGTGCGCGCCGCGCCGACCAGCGTCTCGGCGCTTTCCGCGGCCGCCGCCCAGTCGCGCGTTTCGACCTTGGCCCAGTATTCCTGGCGCTCCGAGTCGCCGGAGACTTCCGCACGCACCACCGGGGCGGCCATGGGCGCCACGCCGGCTGACAGTGCGGCGAGCAGGCAGGGACCCACGAGCCTTGTCCGAAACAGCGCCATCATGCTTCGCATCGGTGATGCCAGCCTGGCAAGAGCGTAGCAGAGCTTGCGCGCCCGGGCTCTAGGGGATCGAAGCATTCGCACGCTCGCCCGACCCTCAGCGTGCGGTCCGGCGCGCCGGCAGGCGAGTCGAATTGTCGAGGTTGGCCGATTGCGTTACCTTCGACCGGATCGATAACGAATGTTCCTGTCCGCGCGAGGGCGAAGAACGCCCGGCGACGGATGTTCGATTCAGGGGGGATGGCATGCGAGCTCGAGTCGGTCTGTTGGCGCTGCTGTTGCTGGCCGGATGCGCCCAGCGGGAAGGGAGCGAGGTCGGAGTCCGCGCGGGAAACATCGATCTCGAACGACTGAGCAATGCCCATGCCGAGCCTGGCCAGTGGCTGACGCTCGGGCGCACCTGGAAGGCCGATCGGTATTCGCCGCTCACACAGATCGACGTCGAAAACGCCGGCCGTCTGGGCTTCGCCTGGGAATACGCCGCACGGACCCGGCGCGGGCGGGTCGAGGTGGGCCATGAAGCCACGCCCATCGTGGTGGACGGCATCATGTATGCCTCCGGACCCTGGGGCGCCGTCTATGCCGTGGACGCCCGCACGGGGGAAGAGCGCTGGCGCTACGACCCGGACGTGGACGGCAGTTATTGGCGACGCGCGTGCTGCGGTGCGGTAAACCGCGGTCTGCAAGTATGGAAGGGCCGCGTCTACGTCGGCACCCTGGACGGGCACCTGGTGTCGCTCGACGCCGCCACGGGCAAGGAGCTCTGGAAAGTCGACACGCTGATCGATCGCGACAAGCGCTCGTACACCATCACCGGGCCCGCACAGATCGCGAAGAATGTCGTGGTCATCGGCAACAGTGGCGCGGAGTTCGGTGTGCGCGGCTATGTGACCGCCTACGATCTGGAGACCGGTGAACAGCGGTGGCGCTTCTTCACCGTCCCGCGCAATCCCGCCGAGGGGCCGCCGGAGCATCCCGAGATGGAGCTGGCGCTGCAGACCTGGGATCCGGATTCTCATTGGGAATCCGGCCTCGGCGGCACCGTCTGGGGCGAGATGGTGTACGACCCCGAGCTCGACCTGCTCTACGTGGGCACCGGCAACAGCTCGCCGTATCCCATCTGGCACCGCAGCCCGCGCGGCGGTGACAACCTCTTCCTGGCCTCCATTCTGGCGCTCGATCCCGATACCGGCCGCATGGCCTGGTATTACCAGACCACGCCCGGCGAAATCTGGGATTACACCGCTACCCAGAACATGATCCTCGCGGAGCTCGACATCGACGGGCGCACCCGCAAGGTGATCATGCAGGCGCCCAAGAACGGGTTCTTCTACGTGCTCGACCGCGAGACCGGCGAGTTCCTGTCGGCCGAGCCGTTCGTCTATGTCAATTGGGCGAGCCGCATCGACGAGAACGGCCGTCCGGTGATCAATCCGGAAGCCATCTACAAGGATCGCCCGGCGGTGGTGTTCCCGAGCGGCGCCGGCGGGCACAACTGGCAACCCATGGCGTTCAATCCCGATACCGGCCTGGTGTACATCCCGGCGCGCCAACAGGGCATGGTGGTCTCGAATCCGCCGGCGCCCTACGAGTGGCAGCCGGGACGCAGCAACACCGGCTCCTCGGCCGTGTTCAGCTTCCTTCTGGAGCTCGTTCCGCCGCAGCAGCGTGCAGCGGCCGAGGCCATGTTCGCCGGCGCACAAGGGAGCCCGGGCGCGAAGACCGAGGAGATGCTCATCGCCTACGATCCGGTCGCGCAGCAGGAGCGCTGGCGGGTGCCGCTCGGCAGCAGCGATTTTACCGCCGGCGGCGTGCTCACCACGGCCGGCAATCTCGTCATCCAGGGAACGGGGACGGGCTATCTCAACGTCTACCGGGCCGATACGGGCGAGCGCCTGCATTCGATCGAAGTGGGCACGGGCATCATGGCCGCGCCCATGAGCTATGAGATCGACGGCGAACAATACATCGCGGTGCTGGCCGGGTTCGGCGGCGCCCTGGCTGGCATCTATCCCAAGGGCACGGCCCCCTACCGCTACCAGAATTACGGCCGGCTGCTCGCATTCAAGCTGGACGGCGCGGCGACGCCCCTGCCGCCGGCGCGCGAGCCGCAGCGCACCCCCGAGCCGCCGCACATCGAGGCCTTGGCAAAGGCCGACCCGGATCGTGGGGCGTTGCACTTCTCGCGTTGTGCCTCATGCCACGGGGCCCGGGGCGAGGAGCGGCTGTCGGCCTACCCGGACCTCTTCCGGA
>QGUO01000522.1 GCA_003242495.1 Pseudomonadota bacterium
ACCACTCCATGGTCACCCACGCGGCGGGCAGCACCAGGAGCCGGTCGAATGCCGAGCCACGGCGCAGCCAGCGCGCGAAGCCGTAGCCGACCGCGGCGGCGTACGCCGCCATGACCGCCACCAGCCCCAGCATGGCGAACAAGGTCAGCCAGATCGGCGCGCGACCGATCACATAGATCGTGTGATACAGCCAATACGTGCCGGCCAGGAAGGTGCCGGCCGTGAACCAGAAGCCGGCCTTGGCCGCCTGACGCGGTTCGGCCGCCTGCCACACCAGGAACAGATAGGCCGGACACAGGATGGCGAGCGGCCACCAGCCGAACGGCGCGAACGACAGCGAGTACACCGCGCCGACCGGCAAGGCCAGCCAGCGCGCACTGGGGGACCTGAAAAAGCTCACCGCATGCACCGCCCGCGATCAGGTTGAGCCCTGTCGGACCGACCGACCGCCCCGATGTGCCGGGCGGCAGCGGCGCCGTTCAAGGCCGTCGACTGGTGAAAGCGCCTGCGCACGCCGCATGAGTGCGCGGCCGTATCCGGCGCCGGGGTGATGACCCGCCCCGCGGCCGCGCGCTCGGCGCGACGCGCCTCTCGGCTAGTCCTCGTCCTCCGGCAGAATATCCTGCGGCGTGACCACGCGCAGGGTTTCCACGCGGCGCCGGTCCGCGCGCAGCACCCGGAAGTCGAGCTCGCCCAGCTTGAAGGCATCCCCGCGGCGCGGCATCCGTCCCAGCAGGTTCATGGCGAGGCCGCCGATGGTATCGAACTCCTCGTCGCTGAAATCGGTGCCGAAGTATTCGTTGAAATCCTCGATGGGCGTCTGGGCGCGCACAGTGAACTGGCGCTCGCCATCGCGGCGGATGTCCAGATCATCGTCGACGTCGTACTCGTCGTCGATGTCGCCGACGATCTGCTCGAGCACGTCCTCGATGGTCACCAGCCCGGAGACGCCGCCGTACTCGTCCACCACGATGGCCATGTGGTGATGACTGACGCGGAATTCACGAAGCAGCACGTTCAGCCGCTTGCTCTCCGGAATGAACACCGCGGGGCGCAGGCACTCCTTGATATCGAAGTCGTTCTTGTCGCGCTGCCTGCCCTGGGCGAAATAGCGCAGCAGGTCCTTGGCCAGCAGCACACCGACCACCTGGTCGCGATTCTCGCCGATGACCGGAAAGCGCGAATGCCCCGACTCGATCACCGTCGGCAGGATCTCCTCGGGCGACGCATCGCGGTCGACGACCACCATCTGTGAGCGCGGCACCATGATGTCGCGCACCTGCAGCTCGCTGACCTGCAACACGCCTTCGATCATGTCGAAGGTCTCGGGATTGACGATGCCCCGGTCGCGGGCGCTCGCGAGAATCTCGGTGAAGTCCTCCAGGTCGCGCGGCTCGCCACTGAACGTGTCGGTCAAGCGGCGCAACCACCGTCCTGGTCCAGGTCCAGGTTCCTGCTGTTCAGACATAGGGATTCGCATAACCAAAACCGGCGAGAATGGTGCTCTCGCACGTCTCCATGACGTCGGCGTCGCGGTCCGACTCGTGATCATAGCCGAGCAGGTGCAGGACCCCGTGCACCACCATGTGGGCCCAGTGGGCCGCGGGCGCCTTGCCCTGCTCGCGCGCCTCGCGGGCGACAACCGGGGCGCAAATGGCGAGATCGCCGAGCTCCAGCACGCCGTCGGCGTGGCCGGGCAGCTGCACTCGCAGGATCCCTGCGCCGGGTGGCGGCAGGGGATGTGCCGGGAAAGACAGAACGTTGGTCGGCTTGTCCTGGCCGCGCCAGGTGCGGTTCAGGCGGCGGCTTTCCGCGGCGCCCACCACGCGGATGGTCAGCGCGACGGTCGTCGCGCCGCGGGATGTGGCGGTACGCAATGCGGCCGCGATGGCACGCAATGTTCCCGGTCGTGAAGTCGCGCACGCCGCCGTGGATCCACCCCGGGGCGGCGCCCCGAGCGTGGTGTCGAGGGTGGCCTCGGCCCAACGGCGCAGCCGTGGGGCGCTGGGCACGCCGGTGCGCGGTGCTGCGTATTGAACGGCGATGTCTGTTTGGAACCCGGCCTTCGGCGCGCGCGACCGTACCGCCCGTGCGATCCCGGCCGTGGGCGCGATGCCCGGTGTACCGCTCACGATCGTTTCTCTCCCTGCCGCGCGGCGGCAGGCTCGGGCTCGCCGGCCTCGTACGCCTGAACGATGCGCTGTACCAGCGGGTGGCGCACCACGTCCTTGGCGGTGAAGTAGGTGAACGCCACCCCCTCGACGCCCGGCAGCACCTTCATCACGTGCTTCAGGCCCGAGAGCTGCTGGCGCGGCAGGTCGGTCTGGGTGATGTCACCGGTCACGACCGCCTTCGAGCCGAAGCCCATGCGCGTCAGGAACATCTTCATCTGCTCGACGGTGGTGTTTTGCGCCTCGTCGAGGATGATGAAAGAGTCGTTGAGGGAACGGCCGCGCATGAACGCAAGCGGCGCGATCTCGATCACCTGCCGCTCGATGGCGCGGGCGACGCGATCGAAGCCCATCATGTCGTACAGGGCGTCGTACATCGGCCGCAGATAGGGATCGAC
>QGUO01000523.1 GCA_003242495.1 Pseudomonadota bacterium
ACCCGCTCGAATGCGCTCGCCAACTCATCGACGCGCTCGGCGCGCGTGCACTGCTCGACGAACGACTGTGCAAGATCGAAGTGCTCCATGCCCCACCCCCTGTGCCGTACCGACCCTCAAGTCGATCGCGGTGCAATCCCTCGAGCTTGCACGCGCTCGCCCGGATGTGCGCAACGTCGCCAATGGGCGACGGGCGCATCGAAGACAAAAGACTTGCGAGCGGGCGCGACGGCGTGCATGGTAAGCCGAATCGCGTCAGCTCAGCCAATCGAACATGACTCGCACAGTGCAATGCGTGGTGCTCGGCACCGAGGCCGAAGGCCTGGACTACGTTCCCTACCCGGGCGAGCTCGGCCAGCGGATCTACGAACATGTCTCCAAGGAAGGGTGGCAGCGCTGGCTGCGGCATCAGACCATGCTCATCAACGAATACCGGCTGACGCCCATCGAGCCCAAGGCGCGCCAGTTCCTGGTCGCGGAGATGGAGAAGTTCTTCTTCGGCGGCGGCTCCGAGAAGCCGCGCGAATACGTCGAGCCGCAGCGTTAGCCGGGGCGCCGTCGACCGCCGAGCCAGGAAGCACCTGGAACGGGAAGGCCTTCCGGGAGTTAGACCCGGTGTCCGCCGGCGCCTGCCGCTGGGCGTGACGCCGGATCCGGATCGCACATGAACCATTGCCGGCCGGTTCGGTCCGGGCACAGATTGCTGCGCCGCACTGCCAAGCTCCGGCAGGCCTGACACGCCCGGAGGGAAGCGTCTCGGGGAAGATCCGAGACGTCGTCCGGCGACGGTCGATCGGCGGGCAGCGGCCTTGCGCGAGGATTGGCCCGTGGACGTGTCGCTTCAGGAAAAGGTGCAAGCCCTTCATGAGCCACGCGCATACGACCACCCGGTCGGCGAGTTGACCGCCATAGAGACCCACTTCGCCTGGGTGTTTCTCACCGATTCGCTGGTCTACAAGCTCAAGAAGCCGGTGCATAGCGCCATGTTGGACCTGGGTACGCTGGACGCCAGGTTGCGCAATTGCCGCGAGGAGCTGCGGCTCAATCGGCGCCTGGCCGTGAACGTCTATCTCGATGTCGTGGCGCTGGTGCGTACGGCTGACGGCAGCCTGCGTCTGGGGGCCAGCGGCGAGCCGGTGGAATGGCTGGTGAAGATGCGCCGGTTGCCCGAGGAGCGCATGCTCGATCGTGCCATGGCGGAGGGTGGTGTCGACCCGGCGGACATCGAGCGTGTGGGCCGGCTGTTGGCGGATTTTTATCACGCCCAGCCACCGGTGGACTTCAGGCCTGCCGCGTACGCCGAGCGGTTGCTGGACCAGGTGCATGTCAACCGGCGCGAGCTGCTGGCCGAGGACCTGGGGCTGTCGCCTGCGCCGGTGGAGGAGCTTGCCAAGGCCCAGCGCGCGGCCGCGCGAGCGCTCATCGAGCCGCTCGCGGAGCGTGCGCGCCGAAGGCGTATCGTCGAAGCACACGGTGACCTGCGGCCCGAGCACGTCTTCCTCGGCTCGCCGCCGTGCGTGATCGATTGTCTGGAATTCTCCCGGGACTTGCGCCTGCTCGATCCCTGCGAGGAAATCGCCTACCTCACCTGCGAATGCGATCTGCGGGGTTTCGACTGGATCGGGCCGACTCTTCTGGGCAGCTACCTGGCGCGCACCGACGATGCCATTCCGACGCGCTTGTTCGATTTTTACTGCAGCCACCGCGCGACAGTCCGCGCCAAGATCGTCGCCTGGCATATTCGTGACCGCTCTTACCGGGACCATGAGCCCTGGGCTGAGCGGGCGACGAAGTACCTGCGCTATGCCCAGGAGCGCCTCACCGGCAGCTGCGTGCTGGGATAGATGCCTGCTGCGAGCGGCCCCGGAGGGTCGAAACGCGGTGTCCGAACCGCACGCACGACGCGCGCGCTAAGCGCCGCGCGCCAGGTCCTGCAGCGGCTCGCAGCGCTGCAGGCGCTCGATCACGGCGGCCAACAGCGGGACGATCGAGCAGACGGTCAGCCGGTGGGCACCCAGCGTGGCGAACTCCCCGCGTAGCGGGACGGAGTCGCTGACGAGCAGGTACTCGGGACCGCCTGGTTCGAACAACTGGCGGGCCTGTGAGGTGAACACCGGATGAGTGGCGGCGGCCACGACGCGGCGCGCGCCGGCTTGACGGCACGCCCGGGTGGCGCGCAGGAGCGTCGTTCCCGACGACACGAGATCGTCGTAGATGAGCACGTCACGCCCGGCGACGTCCCCGACCAGCATCTCCCCCGAGACCACGCCCTCGCTGCGCGTCTTTTCCATGAATGCGACCCCGATGGGGCTGCCGAGCTTGGCGGCGAGCATCGTGCGCAGCTGTTGTACGCGCTTGATGCCGCCGACATCGGGAGAGACCACCACCAGGTGCCGGGCATCGGTGCGTGCCGCGATGGTTTCGGCGAACAACTGGGCGGCCTCGAGACGCACCGTTTCACAGCGGAATGCGTTGTCAAAGGCGGCTTCGTTGTGAACTTCGAGCACCACGACCCGGTCGGTGCCCACGGCCTCCAGCAGGGCGGCGACATACCGCATGGTGATGGGG
>QGUO01000524.1 GCA_003242495.1 Pseudomonadota bacterium
ACGGCACTGTATGCCCTGTACGTGCGCATCGACACGTATGGATTCACCGTCCAGCGGGTGTGGGCGGCCATCGTGACCGTGGCCGCGTTCATCTACAGCGTGGGCTATGCCGTCGCGGCCTGGCGCGGCGCTGCCTGGATGGGCGGCATGTCCCGGGTCAACGTCGCCACCGCGCTCGCGCTGATCGCGGTCATCGCCCTGACGCAGACGCCCGTCCTCTCCCCGCAGCGCATTGCCGCCAACAGCCAGTTCGCAATGGCGCTGCGCACGGACGATGCGCGCGAGTCGCCCGACCCCGCGCAGGCCGTGCGTGCCCACGGCACGCCGTTGCATTACCTGCGCTTCGACGCCGGGCGCTACGGCATGGCGCGCCTGGAGCAACTCGCGGCGCTGGAGTCGCATCCTCGCGCCGAGCAGATCCGTCAGGCCGCGCGCCGGATGCTCGAACAGCGTACCCGCTGGGAACGGCTGCCCACCGGGGACATGGAGGGTGCGCTGGCGAATCTCGAGATTTTCCCCAGCGGCAGAACCCTGGATCCGGGCTTGCACGCGCTGCTCGCCACCGAGCTGCGCCAGCCCGAGCTCGCCCGGCTGATGCCGGCGATGGGGGCCGACGGCGGCCTGCAGTCGGGCAAGCTCGCGGGCGTGTACGTGGACCTGGACGCCGACGACGAGGAAGAGTTCGTGCTCATCGGCGGCTTGCGTGCCTTCGCGTACCGGCGCGACGGCACGACCTGGTCGCGAATCGGCGCCATGTCGGCGCGGTTCAGCCCGAAGTCGCTGCAACCGCGCCCCCACCTCGAGCGCGGCGAGTTCGCGGCCGAGGCGCCCCGCTGGAGGGACCTCACCGTCGGTGACTTGAAGTACCGCTTCGAGAACTAGCGGCGGGCGTCATTGCTTCAGGCGATAGCCCGTCTTGAAGATCCACCACACGGCCGTCAGGCAGGCGGCGAGGAACAGGGTGATCACGGCGAGGCTCACCTCGATGCTCACGTCGGAGACCTCGTAGAAGCTCCAGCGAAAGCCGCTGACCAGATACACCACGGGATTGAACAGCGATGCCGCCTGCCAGAACGGCGGCAGCACGTTGATGGAGTAGAACGTGCCGCCCAGGAACGTCAGCGGCATGAGGATCAGCATGGGCACGATCTGCAGTTTCTCGAACCCGTCCGCCCAGATGCCCAGGATGAAGCCGAACAGGCTGAACGTCAGCGCCGTGAGCACCAGGAATGCGAGCATCCAGAACGGATGCGCGATCGACACCGGCACCAGCAGGCTCGCCGTCGCGAGAATGACCAGCCCGAGGATCACCGATTTGGTGGTCGCCGCACCCACGTAGCCGAGCACGATCTCCACATAGGACACGGGCGCGGACAGGATTTCATAGATGGTGCCGGTAAACTTCGGCATATAGATGCCGAACGAGCCGTTGGAAACGCTCTCGGTGAGCAGCATCAGCATGATGAGTCCCGGCACGATGAACGCGCCGTAGCTCACGCCCTCGATCTCGGTGATGCGCGCGCCGATGGCAGCGCCGAACACCACGAGGTAGAGCGACGTGGAGATGACCGGCGAGAGCACGCTCTGCATGAGCGTACGTCCCCAGCGCGCCATCTCGAAATGATAGATCGCGCGGATCGCCCCGTAATTCATGCGCCGCGTCCTGGGCCGATCGGCCAGCTCGTGGGTGCGTGTGTTCATCATGCGTGATCCTTCCTGACCAGCCCGACGAAAATGTCTTCCAGCGAACTCTGTGTCGTCTGGATGTCCCGGAAACGGATGCCCGCGCTGCTCAGATCGTTGAGCAGCCCGGTGATGCCGGTACGCCCGGCCTGCACGTCGTAGTCGTAGGTCAGCTCGCAACCGTCCGCCGAAAGCGTCAGGTCATAGGCCGCGAGGGCCTCCGGAATCGCTTCCAGCCTGTGCTGCAGAATCACAGTCAGCTGCTTCTTGCCGAGCTTGCGCATGAGCTCGGCCTTGCGCTCGACGAGGATGATCTCGCCACGATCGATGACGCCGACGCGGTCGGCCATTTCTTCGGCCTCCTCGATGTAGTGGGTGGTGAGAATGATGGTCACCCCCGCGTCGCGCAACGAGCGCACCAGCTGCCACATGTCCTTGCGCAACTCGACGTCCACGCCTGCCGTCGGCTCGTCGAGGAACAGGACCCGCGGCTCGTGGGCGAGCGCCTTGGCGATGAGCACGCGGCGCTTCATTCCGCCGGAGAGCGCCATGATCTTGCTGTCTTTCTTGTCCCAGAGCGACAGGTCTTTCAAGATCTTGGCGATGTAGTCGGGGTCGGCCGGCAGATCGAACAGCCCGCGACTGAAACAGACGGTCGCCCAGACCGTCTCGAACATGTCCGTGACGAGCTCCTGCGGAACCAGACCGATGAGCGAGCGGGCTGCGCGAAAGTCAGTGAGAATGTCGTGTCCGTCGACACGAACGACGCCGGACGTAGGATTGACGATACCGCAGACGATGCTGATGAGCGTGGTCTTAAAAATCGGAGGCGGCGAACAAATAAATAAAAAGGGTGAAGTATAGGGGGGACGCGTAGACTAAAAA
>QGUO01000102.1 GCA_003242495.1 Pseudomonadota bacterium
GCGGCGCAATCCCGAGTGGTCGCTGGACATCTTCGTGTCGCGGCAGGTCGTGTTCTACACCACCACCTGCATGGCGGCCGGCGCCTATCTGGCCATCATCGCCCTGGGCGGGTACGCGGTGCGCGAGCTCGGCGGGCGCTGGGGCACCATCGGGCAGATCCTGTTCTTCTCCGGCGCGGGCATCGCGCTCGCCACGCTGATTGCCTCGCGCACCCTGCGCCGCCGGGCGCAGGTGTTCATCAACAAGCATTTCTACAGCAACAAGTACGATTACCGCAGCGAATGGCTGCGCTTCATCGCCACGCTGTCCTCCACGGACGAGCAGGACGTGCGGCGCACCTCGATCCGGGCGCTCACGCAGATCTTCGCGAGCCCGGGCGGCATTCTGTTCACGCTCGACGAGCAGGAGCGGGCCTTCCAGCCCGTGGCCGCCTGGCCGGTGGGGGTGAGCGACGTGCCCGACATCGCGCCGGTGGGCGCCACGAGCGAGCTGGCGGGGTTTCTCGCGCAGAAGCAATGGATCGTGGACCTGCGCGAGTACGCGCGCGCCCCGGACGTCTATCAGAACATCGAACTGCCGGAATGGCTGGTGCGTAACCGGCATCTGCGCATCGTCTCGCCGCTGTTGCTGCTCGAGCGCCTGACCGGCTTTTTCGTGCTGTACGATCCGCCGCCGCCGTTCGAGCTGACGTACGAGGATCGCGACCTCATGAAGACCGTCGGGCGGCACGTGGCCACCCACATCGCCCAGCACGACGCCGATCGGCGTCTGGCCGAGAGCCGCCAGTTCGAGGCGTACAACCGCCTGACGGCATTCATGATGCATGACCTGAAGAACTCCATTGCGCAGCTCAAGCTGCTGGTGACCAATGCTGCACGGCACAAACGCAACCCGGAGTTCATCGACGACGCGATCGAGACCATCGCCAACACGGTCGAGCGCATGACGCGCCTGATCGAGCAGCTGCGCGCAAGCACGCCCACCGGGCGCGCGCAGGACGTGGTCTTCGAGCAGTTGGTGCGCACCGCAGTGGCGCGCTGCAGCCTGCGACCACCCGTGCCGTCCCTGGAGATCGAGCCCGGCCGATGTGTGGTGAGCGCCGACCCGGAGCGCTTGACCGGGGTGATCGAGCACGTGATCCGCAATGCACAGGACGCGGCGGCAGATGGCGGGCAGGTGATGGTCCGGGTGCGCCCGGGCGCCCGCGAGGTGACGCTCGCCGTGGTCGATACGGGCCATGGCATGGCCGCGGAGTTCATCCGCGAACGGCTGTTCCGGCCGTTCGACAGCACCAAGGGCGCCAAGGGGATGGGTATCGGCGCCTACCAGGCACGCGAGTACGTGCGCATGCTCGGTGGGCGCGTCGAAGTGCAGAGCACGCCCGGACAGGGTACGACCTTTTCGATTACCCTTCCGGCGGCCGAGGAAGGGGCGGCGCAGCGTGCACACGGCGCGGACATCCCCAGGGAAGAAGCTTGAACGCAATCGAATCCATGTCGAGGAAGGCTCCGTGAGCGAAGACAAACCGAGGTTACTGATCGTCGAGGACGACCTGGGCTTGCAGAAGCAGCTCAAATGGTGCTTCGACGAGCACGAGGTGCTGGTGGCTGCAACGCGCTCGGAGGCGCTGGCGCAGCTGCGACGCTTCGAGCCGCCGGTGGTGCTGCTCGACCTGGGGTTGCCGCCGGATGCCGAGGGGGTGGGCGAGGGCATGGCGACGCTCAAGGAAATCCTCGAGCTCGCTCCGCAGACCAAGGTGATCGTGGTCACCGGCAACCACGATCGCGACAACGCCATGCGCGCCGTGGCGCTCGGCGCCTACGATTTCTACCAGAAGCCGGTCGATACCGACGTGCTGCGCCTGATCGTGAGCCGGGCGTTTCACATGCACTCGCTCGAGGAACAGAACCGCCAGCTGCGTGAGGCGCAGGCGCACACCCCCTTCGAGGGACTGATCGCCACCGACGAGTCCATGGTGCGTGTGTGCCGCATGGTCGAGAAGGTGGCGCCGACCGACGTGTCGGTGCTCATCCTCGGCGAGAGCGGCACGGGCAAGGAGCTCCTGGCGCGCGCCGTCCACAACCAGAGCGGCCGGCGCAACGGCAAGTTCGTGGCCATCAACTGCGCCGCGATCCCCGAGCAGCTGCTCGAGAGCGAGCTGTTCGGCCACGAGAAGGGCGCCTTCACCGGCGCGGTCAAGCAGACGCTCGGGAAAGTCGAGCTGGCCGACGGCGGCACGCTGTTCCTCGACGAGATCGGCGATATGCCGCTGGCGTTGCAGGCGAAGCTGCTGCGTTTCCTGCAGGGGCGCGTGATCGAGCGCGTCGGCGGACGCGAGGAAATCCCAGTCGACGTGCGCGTGGTGTGCGCGACCAACAAGGACCTGCAGGCGCTCATTGCCGAGCAGCAGTTCCGCCAGGACCTGTACTTCCGTATCAGCGAAGTCACCATCACCGTGCCGCCGCTCAGGGATCGCCCCGGCGGCGCGACGGTGCTGGCGCACGCCATGCTGCGCAAGTTCGGCGGCGCCCACGGCCGGCCCAAGCGCGGGTTCACCGAGGGGGCGATCGCCGCCCTGGAGGCCTACGCCTGGCCCGGCAACGTCCGCGAGCTCGAGAACCGGGTGAAGACCGCCTTGATCATGGCCGAGGGCACCATGATCACCGCCGAGGACCTCAATCTGAGCGAAGGCGGGGAGGGCACGCGCCTGTTCAACTTGAAGGAGGTGCGCACGCGCGCCGAGCGCCAGGCCATTCGCCAGGCGCTCGCCGTCACCGACAACAACATCTCGCGCACCGCGGAGCTCCTGGGTGTGAGCCGCCCGACTCTGTACGACATGATGGACAAGTACGGAATCCGCAACTGAGATGGCGACGGCAGACACGATGGCGCAGGCCGCGTCGGCCGCCGCAGCCGCGTCGCAGCGTCGTATCGCCGGGTTGCGGACCGCCGTCGTCTTGGGGCTGTGCATGCTGCCCTTCGCGCTGTTCTGGCCGGGCAGCGCGGCGCTGGTGTCGTTCTGGAACGATACGGATGCCAAGACGTACACCCATGGCTGGCTGGTGGCCGGGCTGGCCGTCTGGCTGCTGCTGCGCAATCATGCTCGCTTTGCGGCACCGATCGCATCCCACCTGGCGGTCGCTCCGGCATTGCTGGTGCTCGGTGCGGCCTGGCTGGTGGCCTATAAGGCCGGCATCCAGATCGTATTCATTTCCCTGCTGCCGGTGATGTCGCTGCTGGCCGTGCTCGCCTGTTTCGGCTGGCGCAGCGCACGCGCGGCGTTGCCCGCGGTGGCCTACCTGTTCTTCGCCATACCCGTCTGGGGCGCGATCAATCCGCTGCTCCAGTGGTCGTCGGTCTTTGCGGTGCGCTTCGTGCTGCGGGTGATCGGGATTCCGGTGCACTTCGACGGCGCCCTGGTGCACATCCCCGCGGGAACCTTCGAGATCGCCGACGCCTGCAGCGGGCTGCACTATTTCATCGTGGCGCTGGCAATCGGCGCTCTGTACGGCGAGCTGCACCGCGATCGCATCCGGACGCGGGTGCTCCTGGTCGCCTTGGCCGCGGCGTTTGCGGTCTTGGCCAACTGGATTCGCATCGTCATCATCGTGATCGCGGGTCACACGACCGACATGCAACATCCTCTCGTCAGCGACGAGCACTACACCTTCGGCTGGTATGTGTTCGCGGCAGCGATGGTGCTGTTCTTCCTCGTGGCGCGACGCTTACCGGTCGAAAGCGCCGGCGCGCAGCGCCAAGCTGCGGACTTCGACCTCGGCGCAAACGTCATACCCGTGCGCGCCCTGTTCGCCACGGTGGCGGTCCTGTCGCTGGCGCCGGCCTGGAACCTGGCGAGCCGTGCGCTCATCCCGGAGCACGCCGGCGAGTCGGCGCTGCCGCGGGTGAACGGGTGGTCGGGCCCGCATGAGCAGGAAGCGGCGGGAGACTGGGCGCCGGTGTTCGTGGGCGCCGACCTCGAACGGCGCGCCGCGTATCGTCACGAGGGCCGTCAGGTCGAGCTCTACTCGGCCGTGTACTTCGAGCAGCGTCAGGGCAAGGAACTCATCGGCTATGGAAATTCGTTGCTCGGGCCGGGTTGGACCATCCATGACCGGCGCACCGGGCCGCGTCCGCCCTGGACGGAGCTGGAGGCCACCGATGCGCGAGGAGACCGCTGGTTGATTGCCTATGCGTATCGCATCGGCGATGCCTGGTATGCCGGCGGGCGGTGGTTCCAGCTCCGCTACGGCATCGAGGCGTTGCTGGGCATGCCGGAGTCCGCCGTGCTGATCGCGCGTATCGCCTGTGAGAGTGAATGCGCTGCGATGCGCCTCGTGCTCAACGATTTTTTCAGTGCGGCGTGGCCGCCGGATTGACGGGCTGCGAACTCATGAGAAGGCAGGCGTGCGGTGCGATGGTGTGGTCCCGGTGGCGCAGTGCGGTGATCGTCTCGTGCGCCTGCCTGCTGGCCGCCGGCTGCGATCTGCTGGTCAGCCCCGAGGTACGCCTCGAGCGTGCGCGCGGCCATGTCGCCGAGGCCGAGTACCGGGCGGCGATGATCGAGCTGAAGAATGCCCTGGCGGCGCAGCCCGAATTCCACGAGGCGCGCGTCCTGCTGGCGGAGGTCGCACTGTGGCTCGGGGATGCGACCTCCGCGCGGATCGAGCTCGACAAGGCGGACCCGCAGTGCGAGCGGTCGGCGGCTGCGGAGCTGTGCGTACGGATCGATCTGGCGCTGCGTCGATACGATGCCGCCTTGGCGCGACTGCGCGCGGACTCGAGCATTCCGCCGGCCGCACGCCACGTGTACGAGGGGATGGCGCATGCGGCCATGGGGCGACACGAGCAAGCCGCCGCGTCATTCCGCGCCGCGCTGGCGCTGGATCCCGGCAGTCTCGCTGCAGAGTTGGGTCTCGTGGAGAGCATGGCGACCCGGGAGCTGCCCGCGGCCCTCGAGCGCTCGGCAGGCATCGTCGCGGCACACCCTGACAGTGCGCTGGCCTGGTACACCCGCGGCGCTCTGCTGGCGCGGGCCGGCGAGTCGGCCGCCGCCGCGGACGCGTTCGAGCACGCGCAGGCTCGGATCGGCCAGCTCGATGTGCCGCAACAGGCGGCACTCTTTGCAGCGCAAGCCGAGACGCACTTCGTCCTCGGAGATCTCGCGGGTGCGCGCGCCGCCATCGGCGCGCTGCAGAACGTTGCGCCGGGCACGCCCGTGGCCAAGCTCCTGTCGGCCCGCCTGCATATGGCGGAAGGCCGCTACAGTGAAGCGTCCGCCGAGCTGCATCGCGCGCTCCAGACGGCGCCAGAGCTCACGCAAGCGCGTTTCATGCTGGCCATCGCGCTGGTGGCCCAGGGGCATCTCGAGCAGGCGAGTCAACGGCTCGCCGAAGTGTTGGCCGAGACGCCCGCAAACGTCGAGGCGCGCCAGTTGCTCGCGCAGGTGCGCCTGCGGTTGAGTGACCCCAACGGTGCGCTGCAAACCCTGATTCCTGCCTTGCGCGCCGATGCCGGCGACGGGCGACTGGTCGCGCTGATGGACGAGTTGACGGCCAGCGGCGGAATCGGTGCCACAGGCATCGAGTTACTCGAAAAGGCCTTTGCCCAGGATCGGGACAACGAACGGCTGGCGCTGCAGCTGGCGTCGGCACATCTGCGCAACGGTTCCCCCGAAAGGGCCGTCGAGCTGCTGCGTGCCGCCCCTGCCGGCGCGGCCGATGGCCGGCGCGAAGCGCTGCTGGTCGAAGCCCTGGTCAAGTCCCAGGGCACCGCCGCAGCGCGTGCGCAGGTCGACGCGCTGCTCAGGGAGCGCCCGGGCGATGCGGCGACGGTCAGCCTGGCGGCGTCCTTCTATGCGGGAACCGGAGAGCTGGACGCCGGCCGGCGATTGCTGGAGCGGGCGCTGCAGCAATCGCCGAACGAGCCACTGCTGCTGACGACGCTCGCCAGGCTGGAGTGGCGCGCCGGCCATGTGGCTCGTGCCCGCGATGCCTTACAACGCGTGTTGCATCAGGATGCCGGCAATGCTGCGGCGCGCATGGCGCTTGCCCGGCTGGAGCTCAGGACGGGCAACGCGACACGGGCAGGGGAGTTGCTCGAGCCGCTGCGCGCCGATCCGACGGCGGCGGAGCCCCGGCTGCTCCTGGCGCGGATCGCGCTCATGAACGACGACGTGCAGCGCACGAAACAGTTGGTCGACGAGGCGCTCGATAGCGGGGCGCATCGGGCTGACCTGCACAACGCCGCCGGCTCCATGTATCTGAACGCGGCGCGCTATGACCTGGCGCTCGAGCACTTTCTCACGGCGACCCGGCTGGCGCCGGACGTGCCGCTGCTCTGGCTGAATCTGGGCCGGACTCAGCTCGGACTGGGTCAAGGTGCGGCTGCACGCAGTTCGTTGGACAAGGCGCTCGAGTTGCAGCCGGGCTGGATCGCGGCCGAAGGCGTCATGGCGTTCCTGGAGCTGCAGGAGGGACACACCGGCGCGGCGCTGGCGCGCATGGCCCGCTTGAAGGACGCCAATCCCCGAGACGCGGCCGTCCACGCACTCGATGGCGACATCAATCTGTCCTTGCAGCGCTACGTCGACGCGGCGCGCGCCTTCGAGACCGCCTTGGACCTGCGACCCGCCCGCGAGCTTGCGGTCAAGGCCTACCATGCGCGCACGGCAAGCGGCCAAGGCGATGCCGACCTGCCATTGCGTCGTTGGCTGGCCGGTCAGCCCGACGATCACGAAATTCGCAAGCTGCTGGCGCAAGCCCTGATTGCCGGCGGCGACCGCCGGGCGGCCATCGCCGAGTACGAACGCATTCTCGCCGCCATGCCCGATGATGCGGTCACCCTCAACAATCTTGCCTGGCAGTACTTCGAAGCGAAGGATGCCCGGGCGCTCACACTTGCCCGCAAGGCCCATGCACTCGCGCCTGAAGAGATTGCGATAATCGACACGCTTGGCTGGATACTCGTCGACGCCGGGCACCTGGAGGAGGGGCTCAAGCGGCTGCGCGATGCAGCGAATCGCTCGGGTGCGCCACCCGATGTCGGATTTCATTACGCTTTTGCGTTGGCGCGCAGCGGCGCGCAGCGTGAAGCGGTGCAACGATTGCAGGCCTTGCTGGCGAAGCACGCGTCTTTCCCCTCGAGAGAGGCCGCGCAACGCTTGCTCGAGGAGCTCGAGCAACCCGACGAGGGCGGGTGAGGAACCGCCCGGTGGCGATCTCGTCACGATTTCGAGGCGAATTTCATCGGGATTGCGCGGGCATCTGCTAACCTAAGTCCGACCCGTTTCATCGACGCGCTTTGACGTCGAGGCGTGCGTAGGAGTCTGTCACCCATGCGTTGCCAACATGACCACGCGGTCGACGGGCCGTCGGTCATGGAAGCTCGAGCAGGGCGCTTCGCAACGCAACAGGTTTGCCCGGCGGGGCACGGCAGGAAACGGCCACCGCTTCTCGTTTCATTCTCGACGCTGTGACGCCATGAACATCGAACGCTTATCGACGATCCTGATCGCGGCGCTGGTCGCAGCCGCGCTGCTCGCCAGTCCGTCTGCCCGGGCGCAGGAAAACGTATCGTCGCCCGTCGCGCCCCTGCAGCAGGAAGGTGTCAGCGCCCATTACCTGATCGGCCCGGGCGACACGCTGCAGATTTTCGTATGGCGGAACCCGGAGCTGTCCACCACCGTTCCGGTGCGTCCCGACGGGAGGATTTCGACCCCGCTGGTAGAGGACATGGTGGCGGTGGGCAAGACGCCCTCGCAGCTTGCCAGGGACATCGAAGGCGTGCTGGCGGAATACATTCGCTCGCCGCAGGTGAACGTCATCGTCAGCAACCCGGTGAGCGCGTTCAGCCAGATCAAGGTCATCGGCCAGGTCGTCAACCCTCAGTCGCTGCCGTACCGTGAAGGGATGCGCGTGCTCGATGCGGTGCTGGCCTCCGGCGGACTCGGTCCGTATGCCGCCGGTAACCGCGCCAAGATCGTGCGTATGCGCGACGGCAAGGAGACGGAGCTGCGTGTGAAGCTCAACGAGCTGATCAACCGGGGGAACATGCGATACAACCTGGAGCTCGAGCCTGGGGATGTGCTGGTCGTGCCCGAGTCCCTCTTCTAGGTCGACACCATGCAGGATCTCATCGACAACCTCCTCAACGAGCTGCGCAGCGCGTGGCGCTTCCGGCGCTACGCCCTGCTGGTGGCATGGGGGGTGTGCCTGCTCGGCTGGCCGGTGGTCTACGCGATTCCCGACAAATACGAGGCGCGCGCCCGCGTGAACGTCGATACGCGTACGCCGCTGCAGCCGTTGCTGCAGGGCATTGCGATCGATCAGGACGTGCAGAGCCAGATCAACCAGGTACGTCAGGCGCTGTTCGGCGGCCCCAACCTGGAACGGGTGGCGCAGGAAGCAGGCATGGACCTCACCGGGAAAACGCCCCGCGAACGCCAGGACATCATCGGCGGGCTGCGCTCGCGTATCCAGCTGACGCTCGAGCCGCAGAGCGGCGGCGGGGGCGCGCCCAACAACTTCTATCGCATCACCTTCCAGGACCGCGACCAGGCCTTCGCGCTCAAGCTGGTGGACGTGTTGCTCAACTCCTTCGTGGAATCGACCATGGGGACGGGCCGCCAGGGAACCGCGAACGCGCAACGGTTCCTGCAGGAGCAGCTGCGCGAGTACGATCGCATCCTCGCCGACGCGGAGGCGCGGCTCGCCGAGTTCAAGAAGCGGAACATGGGGCTGGTGCCGGGCGAGGAGGGCGATTATTTCCAGCGCCTGCAGAACGAGGTGCGCGAGATCCAGCGCCTCGAGTCGGCGTTGAGCGTCGCGACCAGCCGCCGGGCCGAGCTCGAGCGTCAGTTGCGGGGCGCGTCCCCTTACGTCCCGCCGACCGACGGCGCGGTGGCGGGGCGCAGCGGCAGCACCCCGGGACAGCCGCAGGACACGGCGAGCCGCATCCAGGAAACCCGGGCCCGGCTCGATGAGCTGTTGCTCCGATTCACGGAGCGGCATCCGGACGTCATCGCCGCCCGCGAAACGCTCGCGGCGCTGGAGGAGCGCCAGCGCGCGGAGCTCGAAGCGCTGCGCCGGGGCGATCCGGACGCGGCGGCTGTCACCGGGGCGAGCGCCAATCCCATCTACCAGAGCATTCAGCTGCAGCTGAACGAGGTCGACGTGGAGATCGCTGCGCTGCGCGGGCAGCTGGCGGATCACCGTCGCAGCGAGGCGCGGCTGCGCCAGCTCGTCGACACCGTGCCTGAAGTGGAGGCCGAATATGCGCGGCTCACGCGCGATTACGATGTGACCCGTGCGACCTACAACACGCTCCTCGAGCGCCTGGAGCGCGCGCGCCTCTCCGGTGATGCAGAAGCGACGGGCATCGTGAAGTTCGACATCGTCGATCCGCCCTCGGTGAGCTTCGGGCCGGTGTCGCCGAATCGCCCTGTGCTGCTGCTCGGGGTGCTGGTGGTCGGGCTGGGCGCCGGCGGCGCGATTGCCTGGCTGATGCACATGCTCAAACCCGTCTTCTTCAGCGCCCGGTCGCTTGCCGAGGTGACCGGCCTGGATGTCCTTGGCACGGTGAGCGCTGCGTGGGTCGATAAGCAGCGCGCAGCGGTCCGGCGAGGCGTCTTGCGGTATTCGGCCGCATCGGCGGCACTGCTCGCCGCGTTCGTCGTGGCCGTCGCCGTTCAAGGGCGCGCATCGAGATTTTTCAGTCAGCTGCTCGGCTAGAGGTTGTCATGAGTCTGGTCGAGCGTGCGCTCAAGAAGATGATGGAAAACCGCGGTCAGACGGGCGAACTGCAGCCGCCTGCACCGCTCGGTCGCCTCGTGGAGGCCTCCGGACCGGCTGCGCCCGATGAAGCGCCGCCGGCCGCCCCGGCCAGGGTGCTGCGCGTCGATCGGGCGGCACTGCGCGACAAGGGGTTGTTGCCGCCCGAGCACCATGAACGGCGGATGGCCACCGAATACCGGCAGATCAAGCGCCCGCTGCTGGCGAACGCGCTCGGGCGTGGCGTGCCGCGCATGGCGAACGGCCAGCTCATCATGATGGCCAGCGCGCTCCCGGGTGACGG
>QGUO01000525.1 GCA_003242495.1 Pseudomonadota bacterium
GGGGGCATTTCTGCGAGGGGGCGCCGCTCGAGCTCAGGGGGGGGGACGGTGCTGTGGGGGGGGGGGGGCGGCGCCCGCTCGGGCGCGGGGCGGGTAAAGTGGGGCCCGTGCGGGTGGGGCCCGCCGGTGCCTGGCAGGCCGCGTGCACCACCGGCGCCTACACGCTCGTCGGCTGCTCCGTCGGTCCGGGCTTCGAGTTCACCGATTTCCAGATGTTGCGCGATCTGCCCGCCGAGGCGCAGCGCATGGCGCGGCAGCACTCGGCGTTTGCCCGCTTCATCTAGTTCAGAGCAGTCGCGCTACGTCGCCCGAAACGTCAGCCGCTGGATCTTCCAGGCGCCGTCACGCTTCACGTACTCACCTTCGAAGACGCCCTTCTGCGTCCGTCGAACGAAGCCGCCGCCCTGCGCACGCGCCATCTGGACCAGCGTGCAGGAAGGCTCGATGGGCGCCTCGATCCGCACCGTGCAATGCATGCAGGCCGTCGCCGTGGAGCGGTCCGCGGCGAGCTCGATGCAGTCTTGCGGATCGGCCACATCGGTCGCCACGCCGCAGATGTCGCCGAGGTCCGAAACAGTCGCCCGGTCTGCGAACAAGCGTGCGAGCTCGGGCTGGGCGCCGGCATTGAAATGTCGAATCCAGTTGCGGTTGAGCTCGCGAATGGCGTTCTCGTCTTCGAGGCGCCCGACGCGCTCGCGCAGCGACGCATCGTTCGCCGCCGTGCCCGCCGCGGTGTCCGCGCCGACAATGGCCAGCGGTGCGGCCAACGCCGCGCCTGCCTTCCAGAAGAGCCGGCGACGTGTGGTCATGACCTTTTCGTTCATGAAGCCCCCTCAGGTCGCCGTCAGGCGAAAGTACTTGGCGATGTCGAATCGGCCGGCGTTGCGCGAGTGCGCGCCCACCGCACCCAGACTCAGTCCGTTGGGGCCGCAATGGTAACCGATGCCGCAATCGTGCATGGTCCGCAGGTTCACCAGGATGGTGCCGAGCGTGCCGTTGCACGCCTCCTCGAGCCAGTACACCAGGTAGATGCCGTCGCGGATCTTCACGTAAGAGCCGGGTCCGCTCCACTGCATGCCTCCCGCACCGTTCTCGAGGAAAATGATCCAGGACACCGAGTGCGGCGTGGAATACAGGTGCATGGAGGTGAGCCCGGGCGAGTAGTTCCAGGTGAGCGCGCGGCCCACCAGCTCGTCGGTGAATTCGTGGCGGCGGTACTTGGGTGGCGTGACGCCGTCCATCTCCAGCACGCCGAACCAGGTTTCGGCAGCGGCTTCGTTCGCGATGTACGGCGTACCCATGGTGCCGTGGATGCAGGTCGTGAGCCCATGGTCGAAGTCCACCACCAGCTTGTAGCAGTCGTGCTGCGGAGCGCCGGTGAGCAGATGGCCGAACATCACCAGGCCTGGTGCGGACTCCCAGGCCCGGTAGCGCTCTTCGTGCCACGTGCGCTCGCCTTCATGGCGCCAGCGAAGCTTGTGCAGCTCGTCGCAGCGGTAGTGCACGATGCGACCGTTGTCGAAGCGCAGGGAGAACGCCTTGCCCACCAGGAAGTCGCTGACCGGCAGCTGGTTGCCCGCCATGGGACTGCCCTCGGCGAATACCCTGGCGTTCCTGGCGGCGGCCCGCACTTCTTCCTTGGTCATGATGGGATTGGTGCGCAGCGGCCGATAAACCGGTCGCCCGCCCTTGCGGTCGGGAATCGAGCGTTCGCCGAGCGGAATCGTCGCGCCGACGTCATCGAACGGCTCGAAGTGCGCAAGCTGCCCGACCATCTCCCCCTTGCCGCGAAACACGTAATACTCGAGCACGTCGTCGGCATCGAAGCCGAGGCGCACGCCGATCTGCTCCACGCGGTTCACGTCGAGCACATACAGCGTCATGGTGCCCGAGAACTCCGCTTCCACGCGTGCGTAGACATAGACGTCGTCGGTGATCCTCACGTAATCCGTGGGCGCGCAGAAGCTGAGCTCGCCGCCGAAGCGCGTCAGCTCCACGAAGTTCGAATAGATCACCGAGGGATAGAACTCGAGGGTCTCGACGCCGGTGTCCTGTTTCCAGTAGAAGCCCCGTCCCTCGATACGATTGGTCAGCGAGTGGCGCGCCTCGGGCGCGGGCCTGCCCGGCTCCTCGATGTAGCCGTAGTGGATCTCGCGCTGCACTTCGCGATTGTCCTCGTAGCCGCTGAACCACACCTCGAATACCGTGACGAGGCCGGTGCGTTGATCGAGGATCACGTTGTAGCCGCGCTGTGTGCCTGGCACCAGGTGAGAGAAGAAGGCGATGCGATGCATGGTCAGGGTGCCGTAGCCGGACTCGATCGCGCTGCCGTCGTTCTCCCGCAAGGTGAGACGATCGGCGCTCGAGAACGCGTAGCTCAGCACCGGACCGCCGTCGGTCACGATCCTGATGGTCTTGCCGACCAGCGCATCCGAGCGTGCCGAAGCGCTCGCGCGGCCGGTCACGGCGGCCAGCTTCTCGGTGCTCTGTTGCTCCGTGAGCTTGGCGTACCGGATGCGGCGCATCGGCTCGCCCGGGTACTTTGTCCGCACGTGACTC
>QGUO01000103.1 GCA_003242495.1 Pseudomonadota bacterium
AGCCGATACTGCTCGAACTCCGAAGGCGGACGTACGTCGAGCCATTGCGCGCCCGCGGCCACGGCGCGCACCGCTTGCGGCCAATCGATCCATTGCAGGAACGGTTCCTTGAGCAGCTCCCGAAAGTCGTCCTTGCCGAGTCGCATGACGGCGCCATCGGTCGCCATGGTGACCGTGGCGTTGCGCCGCGCGTCGCTGACCAGGGCTTCTTCGCCGAACGTGTCGCCGACGCGCAGCTCGGCGAGCTTCACGCCATTCTTGTTGATGGGCGTCTCGCGTGTCACCACGCACAAGCCCTTCACCACGATGTAGAAGTAATCGCCTTGCTCGCCCTGCTTGATGATGACGTCGCCGGCGCGATGGTCTCTGCGCTGCAGGCGCATGAACACCGCCTGGATGTTGGCGGGCGGCACTTTGTGAAATGCCTTGGTTTCGAGCAGCGCAGTCATCCAATCGTCGCTCGCGACGTTTTCCTGGGCCGGCTTGAGCTCGGCCACGTGATAGCTGCCGGTCTGGTCCCAGGTGACCGCGATGTCGAGAAAGTCGCCGTCGACCTGCAGATACTCGATCTGGTTGGACGTCGCCACGGCCGAGTACGGCCGCGGCAGCGTGTGCGCCAGGGGCACCTTGGCTTTCGGCGTGCCGCTGCGCACGGTGCCGACGACTTCGCCTTCGCGCAACAAGTCGACGGTGCCGCTCAACAGGTAGTAAGTCTGTTTCTCGGTGTCGCCTTCGGCGAACAGCAACCGTCCCGCCGGCGCCTGGCGACGCACGATCTTGCGCGCCAGGGCCGCCAGATTCTCCGGCTTCATGCCATCGAAGGGCGCGAAGCTTCGAAGCAGGGCGAGCTCGCTGGGTGTGCCGGATAGCTCCATGAGGGAGATCTTGATAGTTGTGGTTTTGGTGTTTTCCCTCACTGGAGTATAGGGAGGAGCCCTGCAAAATCCGCGACTCACCTCACAGAGAATCCGCGCCCGCGGCGCAGTCGACTCGGGGCGGCGACCGCGTCACAGTTTGGACGCGCGAAAGTCGATGTCCGGGCCGACTGGCACGATGCCGTTGGGGTTGATGCTGCGGTGACTGCCGTAATAGTGGCGTTTGTAGTGGTCGATATCCACGGTGGCGGCGACGCCGGGCACGGCGTACAGGCGCCGCACGAATCGCCACAGCGCCGGGTATTGGTACACGTGTCGGCGGTTGCACTTGAAGTGTCCGAAGTACACGGCGTCGAAACGCACCAGCGTCGGGAGCAGGCGCCAGTCGGCTTCGGTGAGCTGATTGCCGACCAGGCACTCGTGTGCGTCCAGATGTGCCTCCAGCCAGTCGAGCGCCGAGAAGAGCTGTGTGACTTCGCGCTCGTAGATTTCCTGTCGCGTGGCGAATCCTGCCCGGTACACCGCGTCGTTCACCTCGCGGTACACGCGCTCGTTGATCGCATCTATCTGCGCAGCGAGCGGCGCCGGATAGTAGTCGGTCCGCTCGGCCGTGAACGCGGCGAACTCGCGATTGAACATGCGGATGATCTCGGACGATTCGTTGTTCACGATGGTGCGTCGCTGCCGATCCCAGAGCACAGGCACGGAGGCCTTGCCGGTGTAATCGCGCCGCGCGGCGGCATACACCTCGTACAGGCGGCGCGCACCGGTGACCGGATCCGGCTCGGCGAAGGTCCAGCCGTCCTCGAGCATCAGCGGCTCGACCGCGTTCATTGAAACGACGCCCTCGAGCCGCTTCAACATGCGCAGCAGCATCGTACGGTGGGACCAGGGACACGCGGGCGAGACGATGAGATGGTAGCGGCCGGCCTCTGCGGGAAAGTCCGAGGACCCGTCAGCCGTCACACGCGCGCGGAACGCCGAGTCGCTGCGCCGATACGCGCCGCTCTCGTCACCGCGGTCGACCGCTCCGCGATGCCATCGCCCGTCGATGAGCTGGCCCATGAGCGGTCAATGCCGCGCGCCGACCGCCGGTTCCTCCCCCAGGCAGGTGGACGACGACAGGCGTCATCTCTCCGGGAGCGCGCCGGGCGGCACCCGGATCACAGGACGGGCATGAACGAGCGCGGCCGGCTCGGGCACGGCGCCCTGCCGGACCTGACGGCAGCCGCCGTTTGCCGCATAATGGCGCGCCCGCTTGCCGGGCCACTTGCACCTTGCAACCGCGCTTCGTGACCATGCACGAGAAATCCAACCGCATCATCGTTACCGTCATCGGGGTCGACAAGGTCGGCATCATCGCGGGCGTCGCCGCGGTGCTGGCCGAGGCCAACGCCAACATCGTGGACATCTCGCAGACCACCCTGCGCGAATTCTTCACCATGATCATGATGGCGGATCTGGAGCATGCCAGCGTGCCATTCGACGAACTCAAGCGGCGTCTGGAGGCCCTGGGCGAGACCCTGGGCGTGAAAATCGACGCGCAGCACGAAGATGTTTTCAAGTTCATGCATCGTGTCTGATACGAGGCGCGCGAGCGGGCTGCCGACGCGCGCGGTGCGCGGGCTGCGCCGCTGCAATCCCCAGGCCCCTTCCGGCCGATGCACGACCAGTTGAGTATTCATTTCCCATGTCCGGATATTTCTCGCCGCAGGAGATTCTCGAAACCATCCGCATGGTGCAGATGGAGAATCTCGACATCCGCACCATCACCATGGGCATCAGCCTGCGCGACTGTGCGCATCCCGATCTGGCCACGGCCGCTTCCCGGGCCTACGACAAGATCTGCCGCGCTGCGGGACGCCTGGTGGCGGTGGGCGAGGAGATCGAGCGGGAGTACGGCATTCCCATCATCAACAAACGCATCTCGGTCACGCCGGTCGCGCTGGTGGCCGAAAGCGCCGCGAGCGACGCTTACCTGCTCATGGCGCAGGCCTTGGATCGCGCCGCCCGCGAGGTGGGCGTGAATTTCCTGGGAGGCTACTCGGCGCTGGTGCATAAGGGCATGACGCCGGGCGATCGCGCGCTCATCGCCTCGATTCCCGAGGCGCTCGCCGTGACCGAGCGGGTGTGCGCCTCGGTGAACGTCGGCACGACGCGCGCCGGCATCAACATGGATGCCGTGGCTGAGATGGGCCGCGTGGTTTGCGAGACCGCGCAGCGCACTGCGGCTGCCGACGGCATCGGCTGCGCGAAGCTCGTCATCTTCTGCAACGCCGTGGAGGACAATCCGTTCATGGCCGGCGCGTTCCACGGCATCGGCGAGCCGGATTGCGTCCTCAACGTCGGGGTGAGCGGTCCCGGCGTGGTGCTCAATGCCGTGGAGAAGGCGCCGGAGGCCGACTTCGGCGAGCTCGCGACCGTCATCAAGCGTACCGCGTTCAAGGTCACGCGCATGGGCGAGCTCGTGGGCCGTGCGGCTTCCGCGAAGCTGGGCGTGCCGTTCGGCATCGTCGATCTGTCCCTGGCGCCGACGCCGGCGCAGGGCGACAGCGTTGCGCGCATTCTCGAGGCCATGGGGCTCGAGCGGGTGGGGGCGCACGGCTCGACGGCGGCGCTCGCACTGCTCAACGATGCCGTGAAGAAAGGGGGCGCCATGGCGTCGAGCCATGTGGGCGGACTGTCCGGGGCCTTCATCCCGGTGTCCGAGGATGCGGCGATGATCGAGGCCGCCGAGCTCGGTGCAATCACGTTCGACAAGCTCGAAGCCATGACCTGTGTGTGTTCGGTCGGTCTGGACATGATCGCCGTGCCGGGCGATACCCCGGCCGAGACCATTGCGGCCATCATCGCCGACGAGGCGGCCATCGGCATGATCAACCGCAAGACCACGGCGGTGCGCATCATTCCGGCCCCGGGCCGTCAGGTCGGCGATCACGTCGAGTTCGGCGGTCTGCTGGGCCGCGCGCCGGTCATGCCGCTCAACCGCTGCTCCAGCGCCGCCTTCGTCCGCCGCGGCGGACGCATTCCGGCGCCGCTGCAGGCGCTCAACAACTGAAACCCAGTGTCCGCTGGGTGTCCGCGGCTGTCCGGCGGACACTTCGCGCCCGGCCAACGCGCCCGGCCGCGCAACGATAAACCCCGGTATTTCAGTTAATTGTCCGAGTCGTCGGTTCTGGCACGCCCCGTGCAATCTCCCCTGTAAACGCTTCGGCGGACAGGGGGCATCGAACAATGAACGCGGCAGTGACGGGCACCGACCCGAAGGTGGCTCGCATCCGGGATACCTCGGCACAAGACCGGCCAGTGGATCCGCAGCGGGCGCTGCGCCGCCGGCGCCTGCGGCGACTGGCCATCACCTCCTGTGCCGTGCTGATTCTGGTGCTGGCGGGTGTGCTGGCGCGCGGCTGGATGGCGGCCGAGGCCTTGCGCAGTGCCTTGCTGCCGTTCTACTCCACGAAAGCGACCGGCGCCGGACTCGGCCTGACGGTGTGCCGTGAGGTGATCGAGGCGCACGGCGGACGGCTGTCGCTTGCGAACCGTCCCGGCGGCGGATTGGCGGCGACGGTGTGGCTGCCCCGGGCCGAGATCGAGCCGGCCGCGGCCGCCGAATCCTGAAGCGGCAGGGAGGGACCGCGGCGCCGAGGCAGCGCTCAGACGAGCGTGTGATAGACCTTCTGCACGTCCTCGTCCTGCTCGAGCTTGTCGATGAGCTCGAGGACCTCGGTGGCCTTGTCTTCGGGCAGCTCGGTCGGGGTGAGGCAAATGTACTCGTGCTCCGCCGAAAGCGGCGTGATCCCCTTGTCCTCGAGCGCCTTCTGGAGCTGGCCGAAATCGGGGAAATTGCAGCGGATCACCAGCTGCGGCTCGCCCTTTTCGCCGGTGCTCTCGCCCATTTCCTCGAGGCCGTGGTCGATGAGCTCGAGCTCGAGCTCATCCTGGTCGATGCCCTCCGGGTTCAGCCGGAACACGCCCATTTTCTTGAATTGGAACGCCACGCTGCCGCTGGTGGCGAGATTGCCGCCGTGCTTGCCGAAGATGCTGCGTACGCTGGCGACCGTGCGGGTGGGATTGTCCGTAGCGGCCTCGACCAGCACCGCCACGCCGTGCGGCGCGTAGCCTTCGTAGATGATTTCCTGATAGTTGGTCGCGTCCCGGCCCTGGGCGCGCTTGATCGCCGCCTCGACCTTGTCCTTCGGCATGTTGACCGCGCGGGCGTTCTGGATGATCCGGCGCAGCGCCGGATTGCCGGCAGGATCGGGGCCGCCGGCCTTCACGGCGATGGTGATGTCTTTGCCGATGCGCGCGAACTGTTTCGCCATGCGATCCCAGCGCGCGAACATGGTCTGCTTTCTGACTTCGAATATGCGGCCCATGGCACTCCTCGAACACCCAAGCCCGCGCCTCCCGACGGCCGTCGGCGTGGGAGGGGGCGTCTCTGTCGCAGCGATTTTACCGCGTCAGGCGCTTGCGGATCAGCCGGGCGGCGATCACCACGCCGATGGCCGCGTAGACCACCAGCACCCCTACGTGCAAGGCGATATGGTCGAGCGGCGCACCCACCACCAGGCCGCGCGACAGCGCGGTGGCGTGCGTGAGCGGCAGGAGCTGGGCGAACGCCTGCACGATCTGCGGCAGCTGCTGGGAGGGGAAGAAGACGCCGGAGACCAGTGTCATCGGCATGATGAACAGGCTGAAGTAATAGGTGAACAGATCGTAGGTCTTGGCGAGCGCAGTCACGATGAGGGCAATGCCGGCGAACGCCAGCCCGAGCAGCAGCAACACGGGCAGGATCCACAGCGCGGCCAGCGACTCGACCAGGCCGAGCACGGCCATGACCAGCAGAATGGCGGCGCCCGAGAACAGGCCCTTGAGCGCAGCGAACACCCATTCGCCCACCACCACGTCCGTCACCGTCATGGGCGCGTGCAGGATGCTCTCCCAGGTGCGCTGCATTTTCAGACGCGTGAACGCCGAATACAGCGCCTCGAACGAAGTCGAGTTCATCACGCCGTAGCACAGCATGCCCGAGCCGAGGAACTCCAGATACGAGAGCCCGCCGAGAGACGGCAGCAGCGCGCCGAGACCAAAGCCCAGGCCCACCAGCCAGATCAGCGGATCGGCCAGGTGGCCGACCAGCGCCGAGCCGAGCAGCTTGCGCCACACCAGGTAGTTGCGGTGGACGACATGGAGAAACCGCCAGCGCGTCGCGCCGGCGACGGCGGGCGCGCCGTTGGTGGCGAGCGTTGCTTCAGTCACGTAGATCTCTTCCCGTCAGCTTCAAAAACACGTCTTCCAGGTTGGCGGCGCGGTGCAAGGCGCGCAGCTCCGGATCGCCTTCGAGACTGCGCATCAGCGGCTCCGGGTCGTGGCAGTAGCAGAAGGCGGTGTCGCCTGCGAGCTCGGCGCGCTCGGCGAGTCGGCGCCCGTGCGCCGCGAACCAGGCCTCGAGCCCTTCGCCGTATACCTCGATGACCGTGGGCTCGATCTCACGCTCGATCAGTCGTCGCGGACCGTCCTCGGCGATGATCACGCCGTGGTCCATGATGGCCACGCGATCGCACAGCCGTTGTGCCTCATCCATGAAATGCGTGGTGAGAATGATGGTTCGTCCCTCGGTGAGCAGCATCTTCAAGCGGTCCCATACCAGATGCCGCGCCTGCGGGTCGAGACCGGTGGTCGGCTCGTCGAGGAACAGAATGGGCGGATCGTTGATCATGGCGCGCGCCAAAGTGAGGCGGCGCTTCATGCCGCCGGAGAGCGACTCGATGTGGGCGTCGGCCTTGTCGCTGAGCCCGGCGAACTCGAGCAGGCGCTCGACACGCGCACTCGCCTCGCGCTGAGAAAGGCCGAAATAACGGCCGAACACCACCAGGTTCTCGGCGACGGTGAAATCCGGGTCCAGGTTGTCGAACTGCGGCACCACGCCGACCAGGGCACGCGCCGCGCGCGCCTGGGCGGGCACCGGCAGGCCGGCCAGCTCGATCGAGCCGCCGTCCGGCACGGTCAATCCCAGACAGCAGCGCAGGGTGGTGGTCTTCCCGGCACCGTTGGGGCCGAGCAGCCCGAAGCATTGTCCGGCCGGGACCTCGAAACTGGCGCCGCGGACCACTTCCGTTTGGCCATAACGCTTGCGCAAACCGTCGACCGTGAGCATTGGCTTCAACTTGTTGCAATCCTGGAGTTTTCTCTCTGTATCCCCGGTGGCGCGGCGGGCTTGCCAGGGCCGGCGGCGCAGGCGCGGCGGGGACCTTGTTCTCGGAAGCGGTTCGATGCCGCGCACGTCGAGCGGCGGTGCATCCTGGGTTCGAGCGGCGGTGACGCCGGGTGGTTCCCCTGGTCCCCCCTGAATTATCATGCCCGCGGCTGCGGTCCGTCAGTGTTCTGCCGGCGCGGTGCGGTGTGAAATTTCGTGAAGCGCCGCAGGATCGACATCCATCGAAGGAGCCATGCCGTGAGCGTCAAGAAAGCCGTTTTTCCCGTGAGCGTCTGCGCCGGCCTGGCCACCCTGGTGCTGAGCGCCGCGTGCACGCCCGAACAGACTGCGACGCCGCTCGCCATGACGGCTGCGGATACCGGTGAAACGGCGGCCGTCGATGCGGCCCTGCAGCGGGCGGTGGACGGCGAGTGGCGCGCCAGGGACCGCGATGCGCACCGCCGGCCCCTCGAAGCGCTGACGTTCTGGGGGCTCGAGCCGGGGATGATCATCCTCGAAGTGCAACCCGGGGCCGGCTGGTGGACCCAGATCCTCGCGCCGTATGCCCAGATGACCGGCGGCGAGTACTACGCAACGGCCGCCGATCTCGACGATCCGAATTTGTCGGACGGCGCGCGCCGCAGCCGTGAGGCATTCGCTGCGCGCTTCGCGGCACGGCCCGATGTCTATGGCACGGTGCATCTGGTGAACTTCGGCGCGAATTCCGCGCCGCTGCCGGCGGAAAAGTTCGATTTCATCCTGACCGCCCGCTCGGTGCATGGCTGGATGAGCCGTGGTATGGGCGACAAGGTGTTCGCGGATCTGTTCGCAGCGCTCAAGCCGGGCGGCATCCTGGCGCTCGAGCAGCACCGTGCCGATCCGGGCGAACAGGATCCCGCGGCACCGGACGGCTATGTCACGGAGGCGTACGTGATCGAGCTTGCGCAGCGGGCCGGATTCGAGCTGGAGGATCGCTCGGAGATCAACGCGAATCCGCGTGACACCAAGGACCATCCCTTCGGCGTGTGGACCTTGCCGCCGACGTCGCGCACCCGTCCTTACAGCGAGGGGCCCGACGCGCACGATCCGACGTTCGACCGTACCCGGTACGAGGCGATCGGCGAGTCCGACCGCATGACGCTCAAGTTCCGCAAGCCCGTCGCGTCCACCTGAGCCGACTCTGACCGCAAGGCGCTGCGGCCCCATGCCGCAGCCCCTTCGGCAACAGCATCGAGCGAGCAGGTCGTCCGGGCAGGTACGCGGCAGGCCGCCGCGTTCACGATCCGGCGGTCCACATCACCTCGGCGTTCGCAGCCGCCGCGCGCTTGAGCAGTCCGATCAGCGGAAAGGCGCGTGTGTGCAGGGCCACGGGCAGCTCGCGTTCCTCCTCATCGTCCCGATCCTTGTCCTTGGCGGGGTTCGCCGGTTGGGGCTGCGGCGGCTGCGCCTTGAGCTGCGCCACCGCGGCCTCGAGCCGCGCCAGTGCCGCCGGCACATCCTCGGGGTCGAGCGCCCCGGGAACGTGGCCCGTCGCCCCCATCATCTTGAGCAGCGCGACGGCCACGTCGTGGAACATGGTGATGGATTCGGTCGCTGTCGAACGGAAAGTGACGAGCATGGCGCGTGTGGTGCGATGTCATGGAGGACCGAAGGATAACGGGATCGGCCCCGGGTAAGGCGTCAACGGGCGCCGCGACGGCGCAGTTCCGGCGCCCCTGTTCCTCCTCCTGGGCCGGTCCGCGGCGCCGCTCCGGTCGAGATTCTGCACGCTGCCACGTCAATCCGGACACCTGGCGCTGCGTTCCATGGCGTGGACGGCTTCGCGCCCCGCGCCCTGCTGCAACAGCAGCGCCTGCGCGCCTTCCTTGGAATAGGTGTGGCGGGCTCGCAGCAACATCGCGGCGCCGCACAGCTCTCCAAAGTAGACGGCACGGCCCAAGGCGCTCATGTGTGCCGGCGAGACCCGCCGCCGCTGCTCATCCAGGGCGGCGAGCGACGCGGCGGAAAGTTCCCAGGATTCGCCGATGCGCAGCGCCGTCTCGGTGCGGTTCGCCTGGATGACCCGGATGAACACCTCTGCGCGCGGCAGTACGCTGGGATAGTCGCGGTACTTCTCCAGGGTGAGGCGGAACAGCACCATGCTCGCCAGCGCGCCCATCACCCCGAGCAGCTGAGCGACGAAGGGGTCGGCGTCGCGCTGGGTGCGCGCCATGGCTTCGGCGGACCAGGCGGTGCGCTCGGCGAGCTCCCAGGTCACCTCCGCGAAGTCATCGAACAGGCCCTTGGGCAGCCGGAAGACGGGCTGCAGGATGGCGTGGGTCATCAGGGCGCGCAGCCCGTCGGTGCCGAGCAGGACGACGGCGCGGTCCAGGCTCTCGATGGGCTCTGCCGAGGGCCGGTAGTGGGCGCTGTTCGCCCGCTGCAGGACGCTGCCCGCGAGCGCGGGGTCTTCGAGGATCAGGCGCACGAGTTCCTCGCGCGTGCTCTCCGTGTCGTTGATGGCCTGCAGGAGCCTCGGCAGCTGGCGTGGGCGGCGCGGGAAGTATTCGCGACGTGCCACCGACTCGGCAACGGCCTTCTGGGCGCTGGTGAGCACCGCAGCGTGCTCGCCGACGATCTGGTAGTCGAACCGCGTGACGCCGAAGGCGAGCTTGAGGCAATCGTCGAGCACCTGCTGTGTGGCGTCGGTGGCGTAGGGCGGGGGCTCCTCGGGTTCTCGAGCGTCCTCGGTCTCCCCGGTCGGCGCCACCGACGGTGCGCGGGCGGCTGCGGCGCCGGGCCGGGCGGCGCGGACCTCGGAGGCGGCCTGGGCCGGCGTACGGCGCCAGAGCACGACGGCGATGAGGCCCAGCGCGAGCACGCCGCCAATCAGGAGTGCGATCACCATCCGCTCGATCTCCCTGGTTGTGGGGCGTCGTGGTAC
>QGUO01000104.1 GCA_003242495.1 Pseudomonadota bacterium
CGCCTGGAGGCGCGTGAGGGCGGCATCGTGGTGAGTCCCGCGACGGAGGGCTGAGCCGCGGGGCCCCGCCGCCCGGCGGGCCGTTGCCTGCGGGCCGCCGGTGGGGAATCATGCGCACCTCCCTGCACCAGGGCACACCGGGGTGATAGCGGGGAGGGCGCCGCGGCGATGACAAATCCAGGGCGGCGCGCCGGGGGTGCCCATCACAAGGTCGTTCCGTCATGCCCGATTTCTTGCCGGTCCTCAGTGACACCCAGATCGAGGCCGTCGCGCGCCTCGCACGCGAGATCTGGTACGAGCACTATGTGCCGATCATCGGCCGCGCGCAGGTCGATTACATGGTTTCCCGTTTTCAGAGCGCCGCGGCGATGCGCGCCCAGCTGCGCGAGGGCTACCTCTATTACATGGTTTGCCGGGCCCCGCACGAGCCCGGCCCCGCGGGCGAGCTGATCGGCTATTTTGCGGTGCAGCCACGACCCGAGGAGGACGCGATGTTCGTCAGCAAGCTGTATGTGCATCGGGAGGCCCGCGGACAGGGAACCGGACGCGCCTGTCTGACGTTCATCGAGCGGTTGGCCCGCCGGAAAGGGTTGGGTTTGCTGTGGCTGACCGTCAACAAGGCCAACCCCGCCGTCCGAGCCTATGAGAAGGCCGGCTTCCGGATTGCGCGACCCCTGGTCACGGATATCGGCGGCGGTTTCGTGATGGACGATTACCGGATGGAAAAAGCGGTGCCTTGAGACACCCTCCGGTATGCGTCGGGTCACGGCGACAGTACCGTAAAGGGGAGGATGGCAGATAAGGTGCCGGGCTATGAGTGTGTCGATCGACAAGGACCCGGCAGACCAGGCCGAGGGTTTCCAGGCCGTCCTCGCAAGCTGGCTCGACGACTATGGGGCCGGGCGTTGCGACCTGCGGGACATGCAGGAGTCCTTCCGATCCGTCTGCCGCAGCAATCCCGAGGCGCCCTGGGATGCCCTGGCGCTGCTCGACCAATATCAACGGCGCGGGCGCATCGATGCGGGGCTCGCCCGCACCCTGAAATCCGAAATCGCCCAGCTCGTCTTCGGCATCGCCAATCATCCGGACACCGAAGACGAATCGGACGAACGGGGCGGCACAGGCGCCGGACGCGCCGCCCATGCGCCCGCCCGGCCGCATGCCGCACCGGCGGGACAGGTGGAGCAGGACCTGGCGACGGCTGCGCCATCTCCCCCGGCGCCGCCGCCCGAATCGCAGTCGCTCTCGACGGTCGACATCCCGGAGACACCCATGCCGTCCGCCGGCCTGCAGCACCCGCGGGCCGAAGGGGACCATGCCCCGCGTCAAGGGGGCCCAGGAAGCAGCACGTGGACGGAGGCGGCCGCCCGCGTCCAGGTCCACGCCCAGGCGCGCACCGCCCGTCCGGTGTCGAGCCGCGCCGATCGTCCGGCGGCGGACGCGCCGGCGCGCGATCGTGCGCAGGCGCATCCGCGCGAACCCCGCGCACCGGAACCGGCTCCTTCCCGGGACGTCCGCCAGGGCACGCCGGCTCACGATTCGCCGCGGCCCGGGGCACGCGCGCCGCGCATTCCGGAGCTGGGCGACGCCGAGGCATCGTGGGCCGAGCACCCGGTTCGGGGGCACGTGCACGCTCGCCCGCGCGCGTCGCAGAGACAGGAACCGGTTGGAGACCGCCACGGCCAGGCAGGGCCGGTGACCCGGCCGGTGGCACGGCCCGGCGCGCGAACGGCGGAGCGACGCTCGACCCAGCGCCAGAATCCCCGGAACGTGCTGCGCGGCCGCTACGAGCTGGTCTCTGTCCTGAGCCGCACGAGCACCGGCGCCGTGCACAAGGCGCTGGATCGCCATCGCACGCACCTGCCGGCGAGCTCCCGCATGGTGGCCGTCAAGGTCTTCGACCAAGTGCGCAGCGACGCGCCGGAAGTGCTGGCCGATCTGGAGCGGCGCTTTCATCTGGCGCAGTCGCTTGCCCACCCGAACATGGTCGGCGTGTTCGACCTCGACCGGGACGGCGAGACCTATTTCCTGGTGATGGAGCTGCTCGAGGGCGAGCCGCTCTCGAGCCTGCTCACACGCCTCGACGGGCGACGGCTGCCGCGCGATCGCGCCCTGGCCATCGTGGCGGCGATCGGCGCCGCGCTGAATCATGCTCATCGTCGCGGCGTCGCGCATGGCGATCTGAAGCCGGGCAATGTGATGATCACCGCGAACGGCGAGGTCAAGGTGCTGGGCTTCGGCTTCGCGGGGCGTGCGTCCGAGCCTTGGATCGGTGACGGCGAGCCGCATGCCGGCCTGGCGACCACCGCGTATGCCAGTCCGGGTCGCGTGCCAGGCACGGCCGCCGAGCCTGCTGACGATGTCTATGCGCTCGCCTGCATCGCCTACGAGCTGCTGGCGGGGCGCCATCCCTACGACGGACGGTCGGGCGCGCTCGCACGTGCGAACGGGCGCAGGCCGCCGCGCATCCGCGGGCTGAGCAAGCGCCAGTGGCAGGTCTTGCACCGGGCGCTCGGCTGGACGCGCTCGCGCGTGGGGGTCGCCGAGCTGGTGGGCGCGCTGGGCGGCGAAGAGCTGCCGCCACGCCTGCTGACGCCGCATGAGCTGCTGCGTGCGGCGGCCGAGGAGGGAGGGCGGCGCGCCTCCCGCTGGAGGTGGCTCGCGGCCGCGATCGTGGTGGGAGCGGCCGGGGCTGCGGCGCTGGGGGGCGATCGTCTGCGCAATACGCTGGTGGCGTTGCCCGCCATGGTCGAAGCGCAGCTCGCTGGATCGCTCCCGGGGCGGGTGCCGTCATCCCGGGAGGTTCGGCTCGAGCCGGCCGGGCGTGCCCCGGACGAGGACGTGTCGTCGCCCGGTGCGCCCGGCGATTCGGCTTCCGACGCGAGGCCCGGGTCACCTGCGGAACCGACCCCCGAAGCGATCGCTCAGCCGCCGATCGCCACGGTGCCGCCGGATGCCACGCCGGCGCCCGCGCAGGATGCGGTGGGTGAGCCACGGGCGGGTGAGGCTCGGCAGGACGCTGCGGCGACGTCGCAGCAGGACTCGGTGGCGCCACCGCCCGCAGGGCCGGCCAGCGTTCAATTCCAGCAAGACACCTACACCGTGCGCGAGAGCGACGGCGCCGTGCGGCTGACCATCGTGCGGCAGGGCAGCGTGGCCCGGGAGGCGGTGTTCGGCTGGCGTCTGCGCGGCGCATCGGCCGAGCCCGGCAGGGATTACGCGGACATCGGCCCCGGCACCGAGCGCATCCCGGCCGGCGCGCGCTCGGTGGTGCTGGCGTTGCCGCTGGTCTCCGACGCGCTCAGGGAAGGGACCGAGCTGTTCACCGTGGAGCTGCAGGCGGTCGAGGGCGGGCCGGCGCTCGGCGCTCGCACGCGCGCCACGGTCATCGTGATCGACGACGATTGAACGGCGACTCGAGCCCGTAGGGTCGCGCCGGGAGGGGGCACAACGCCGGTCGACGCAGGCTCGTGGGCGTCCGCGCGTGTGGCGGGTGTCCTTGGCGCCGGCCGTGCGGCTATGCTGTGGAGGTCTCAGGTCTCGAAGTCAACCCGATGAACGTCCGCTTCGCCGATCAAGCGATCCGCTGTCGCATCCTGCGCGCCGAGCTCGACCAGCTGCTCAGCGGTCGCGCGCTGGAGCTGGAAGTGGCGCTGCCGCACGGTCATGTATTCCGTGTCAACGTGCGGGGCACGGCGCTCGGCGGCTGGCGGCTCGACAGCGATCCCACGGGCCTGTGGATCTCGGTGCCGCGCGCCGCGCTGGACGCGCTGGTCGAGAAGCTGCCGAGCAAGGAAGGGATCGGGGAGGACTTCGAGTCCTCCCACGGCAGGGTGCGCGTGAGCCTCGAGGTGGATCTCAAGGACAAGAAGCGCACCCGCGCCGCAGCCGCGTCAGGCTGATTCTTCGCGCGCGATCGCGCGGTAGCCGATGTCGCGGCGATAGTGCACGTCCCGCCAGTGCACCGCATCGGCCAGTGCGTACGCGGCGCGTTGCGCGTCGCGCACGGTGTCACCGAGTCCCACGGCACAGAGCACACGGCCGCCATGGGTGACGACCTGGCCGTCCACGACCGCGGTGCCGGCGTGGAAAATCTTGCCCGGCAGCCTGGCGGCCTCCTCGAGTCCCGCGATGGGATCGCCGCGTCGGACCGATTCCGGGTAGCCGCCGGCGGCCAGCACCACACCGAGCGCGGCGCGGGGGTCCCAGCGTGCCTGCAGGCCCGCAAGGCGCCCGTCCAGGGCGGCTTCGCACAGCTCGACGAGGTCCGACTGCAGGCGCATGAGGATGGGTTGGGTCTCGGGATCGCCCAGGCGGCAATTGAACTCCAGGACGTTGGGCGTGCCGTCCGGCGCAATCATGATGCCGGCGTACAGAAAGCCGATGTACGGCGTGCCATCCTCGCACAGGCCGCGCACCGTCGGCTCCATCACCTCGCGCATGATGCGCTCATGAATCTCCGGCGTGACGACCGGCGCCGGTGAATAGGCGCCCATGCCGCCGGTGTTCGGTCCGCGGTCGCCGTCGTCACGGCGCTTGTGATCCTGGGAGCTCGCGAGCGGGAGGATGTCGGTGCCGCTCACGATGGCGATGAAGCTGGCCTCCTCGCCGGGCAGGAATTCCTCGACGACCACCGTGTTCCCGGCTGCGCCGAACTGGCCGGCGAACATCGCTTCCGCGCTGCGCACGGCGTCCTCGACCGTGTCGCAGATCACCACGCCCTTTCCGGCGGCCAGGCCGTCGGCTTTCACCACCAGCGGCGCGCGTTGTGCGCGCACCCATGCAGGATCGAAGCTGGTGCGTGTGAACGTGGCGTACGCGGCCGTGGGGATGCGGTGACGTTGCAGAAAGTCCTTGGTGAACGCCTTGGAGCCCTCGAGGCGCGCCGCGGCCTGGGACGGCCCGAAGCAGCGCAGCCCCGCGCCCGCAAACGCGTCGGTGAGGCCGAGGACCAGCGGCATTTCCGGTCCCACCACGGTGAGGTCGATGCGCTCGCGCCGAGCGAACTCGATCAGCCCCTCCAGGTCGTCGGCCGCGACCGGCACGTTGGTGACGCGCGGCTCGGCCGCCGTGCCGGCGTTGCCGGGGGCCACGTACACCGCCTGTACGCGCGGCGATTGTGCAATCTTCCAGGCGAGCGCGTGCTCGCGTCCGCCCCCGCCGATTACCAGTACCTTCACGAATCACTCCACTGCAGGTTGGTGCGTCTGCGCCTGCGCTCGCGTGCGCAATCTCTGGCGTGACGCCCCGTACGGGTCACGTGCCACCGTCGGGCATGCTCGCCGGCGGTGACTAATGCCGGAAGTGGCGCATGCCGGTGAACACCATCGCCATGCCGTGCTCGTCGGCGGCGGCGATGACTTCCGGATCGCGCAGCGAGCCGCCCGGCTGGATCACGGCCTGGATGCCGAACTCCGCGGCGGCATCGAGCCCGTCACGGAAAGGAAAGAAGGCGTCGGACGCCATCACGGCGCCTTCGGTGCCAAGCCCTTCGTCGCGCGCCTTCATCGCAGCGATGCGGGTGGAGACCACGCGGCTCATCTGGCCGGCGCCCACGCCGATGGTCATGCGCTCGCGCACGAACACGATCGCGTTCGACTTGACGTACTTGCAAACCTGCCAGGCGAACAGCAGGTCGTCGAGTTCCTTGGGGCTCGGTTGGCGTCGGGTGACCACCTTGAGGTCGGATCTCGCGACCGCGCCGGTATCGCGGGTCTGCACCAAAAGACCGCCCGTCACGCTGCGGTACTCGTGCATGCCGTCGCCCGGCGCGGCGCTGCCGGTGGCCAGCACCCGCACGTTCTCCTTGCGGGCACAGATCTCGAGCGCGTCCGGCTCGACGTCCGGCGCGATGATGAGCTCGACGAACTGGCGCTCGACGATGGCGCGCGCCGTGTGGGCGGTGAGCGTGCGATTGAAGGCGATGATGCCGCCGAACGCGGAGGTCGGATCGGTGCGATAGGCCTTGTCGTACGCCTCGAGCGTATCGTTGCCGAGCGCGACGCCGCACGGATTGGCGTGCTTGACGATCACGCATGCCGGCTCGGTGAACTGGCGCACGCACTCGAACGCGGTATCGCCGTCAGCGAGGTTGTTGTACGAGAGCGCTTTGCCCTGCAACTGTCGGGCGCTGCCGATGCCCGCACCCGGGCCGGCGTTCGCTTCCGTGTAGAAGGCCGCCGTCTGGTGCGGGTTCTCGCCATAACGCAGGTCCATGCGCTTGCGCAGGGTCAGCACGAGCGCATCGGGATAGTCCTCGGCACCGCGCGTCGCGCGCGCCAGGTAGCCGGCGATGGCGCTGTCGTACTGGGCCGTGTGCGCGAACGCCTTCGCGGCGAGACGCCGGCGCGTTTCGGCGTCGATGTGGCCGTGGGCGGCGATTTCCTCGAGCAGGGCGTCGTAATCGGCGGGATCGACCACGACGGCGACGCGCGCATGGTTCTTTGCCGCCGCGCGCACCATCGCCGGACCGCCGATGTCGATGTTCTCGATGGCATCCTCGTACGTGCATCCCGGACGCGCGACGGTGGCGGCGAACGGATAGAGATTGACGACCAAGAGGTCGATCGGCTCGATGCCATGGGTGCGCATCACCGTCTCGTCCTCGGGACGCCCGAGCAGCCCCCCGTGGATCTTCGGATGCAGCGTCTTCACCCGCCCGTCCATGATTTCCGGAAAGCCGGTGTGCGCCGAGACCTGTGTCACGGCCACGCCGTGTCGCTCCAGTAATGCGGCCGTGCCCCCTGTGGAAAGCAGCGTCACGCCGCGCGCAACGAGCGCGCGCGCGAAATCGACCACGCCTTCCTTGTCGGAGACGCTGATGAGCGCGCGGCGCAGGCTGCCGCCGGATTGGGTGTTAGTTGGCAAGACCGTATTCCTTGAGCTTCTTGCGCAACGTGCCGCGGTTGATGCCGAGAATGTCGGCAGCGCGACTCTGATTGCCCTCGGCGTAGTCGAGCACCGCCTTGAGCAGCGGCTCCTCCACTTCGCGCAGCACCAGCTCGTACAGCCGTCCCGGATTGTGGCCGTTCAGCGTGGCGAAATAGGAATCGAGCGCTTCGGCCGTCATGGCTCGCAAGGGCATCGCGCGTATCGAGGATTTTGCGACGGGCTTTGCGACAGGCTCTCTGCGAGCTCTCGTTTTTTTCCGGGACGCCATGGGCTCTCCGCCATCAGTGACCTGCTGCCAAGTCATGTGCCTTCAAGTCACGCTGCGCTCGCCCGCGACTCCTGTGCCGCGTCGGCAAGCGCATCGAAATACTCTCTTGCACGATCGAGCTGTGACTGCGGACAGTCGGCCTGCATCACGGCGTTGCGTAATGCCTGCGCGTCCTTACGGCCCTTGGCGTACCAGTCGATGTGCTTGCGCGCGACCCGGACTCCGGCCTCCCCATAGAAAGCATGCAGGTCGCGCAGGTGAGCCAGCATGATATCACGGACCTCGGTCATGGAAGTCTCCGGCGCGACGACGCCCCGTCGCAAAAAGGCGTCAATGTCGCGAAAGATCCACGGCTGGCCCTGCGCGGCGCGGCCGATCATCAGGCCGTCGGCGCCAGTGAGTTCAAGTACGAGTTGCGCTTTTTGCGGCGAGTCGATGTCTCCATTGGCGAAAACCGGGATGGATACGCGCTGCTTGATCTCGCGGATGGTGTCGTATTCGGCGGCGCCGCGGTACATGCAGGCGCGCGTGCGGCCATGTACGGCCAGCGCCTGGATCCCGATTTCCTGGGCCATCCGGGCGATGGCCGGGCCGTTGCGGTGAGCAGGATCCCAGCCGGTGCGCATCTTGAGCGTGACCGGCACGTCCACCGCCGCGACGACCGCCTCGAGAATCCGTCGCACCAGCGCTTCGTCGCGCATGAGGGCCGATCCGGCGGCCTTGTTGCAGACTTTCTTCGCCGGACAACCCATGTTGATGTCGATGATTTGCGCGCCCGCATCGACGTTGCGACGGGCGGCTTCGGCCATCATCTGCGGATCGCCCCCGGCAATCTGCACGATGCGCGGCTCCGCCTCGCCGCTGTGGTCCATTCTCCTGCGGGACTTGGCCGTGTGCCACAGGCGCACGTCGCTGGTGAGCATTTCTCCGGCCGCAAGACCCGCGCCCATGCGCCGGCAGAGCAGGCGGAACGGCAGGTCGGTCACTCCCGCCATGGGCGCGAGCGCGAGATTGTTGGGCAGCACGTAGGGACCGATGCGCAAGGTCACGGCAGAATCGAATCGATACTCAAAGGCGCAACAAGCCCCAAGCGCTTCACCAAGTCAACGGACGGAACGCCGCGCGCACGCGCTGAGCCCGAAGTTCGACGCACGGCCCCCGGCCACTCGCGAGTCGCCGCGTCACCGCGTGGGCGGCAGGTCGGTGGCGCACACCGGGCCGTGAGCGCCATGCAGGCACACGTCGAAGCGAAAGCCTTCGGCGTCCGGGCCCGGATCGACGATCACGATGCTGGCGTTGGCCTGCTGCTGGGGTGCCAGCAGGCGGTCCGGCGAGATCGATGGATCGAGGTATTCGCCGGGCTCGAACTCGCGCGCGCGCACCAGCTCACCCCAGCGATCCTCGAGCATCAGCTTGAGCAACGGATAGGGCTGCGGGAACTCGGCGCGATTGGCGATGCTGGCGCGCACGCGCAGCGTGCCGGGTGCGGCCGGGTCCGCCACGACGCCCCACTGGCGGATCTCGTAGGCATGAAGATTCCACTCGGGCGTGAGCGACAGCCCCAGCACGCCGTAGGCGCGCATCAACGGCTCGCCGATGCGCGGATGGCGTGCCAGCTCGCCGCGATGATGGTGTACGACCTGCGCGACCAGCAGCACGAGGAGCGGCACGACCAGCACGCTCCAGACCACCGAGGGGCGTTTCCGTGCGGTGCGTGGCGAAAGCAGGTCGAGGGCCGCCTCGTCCTCGGCGAGCGCGTGGTCCGCGGCCTTGTGGCGGCGCAGCGCCGCGCCCGGGGCCACGGACGTCGGCGCCGGGCTGGTTCGCGCGGCTGCCAGGCGTTCGGCTTCGGCCAGCGCACGGGCATCCTCCTCGGCCTCGGTGTTCGCATCGTATTCCGCCGAAAGCTCGATCTCTTCCGCCGGCGGCGCATGCGCGGCGGCCTCGACGGCGTCGATGTCGTCGATCTCGGCCCATTCCTCGGCGCTGTCCTGTGTCAGGGCCTCCGGGTCCTGCAGGCCGGCATGCGTGCCGGGGCCCGGCGTGCCGATGTCCTGCGCGAATGCGCGATGCTCGCCGGTGAGCTCGAGCGCGTCGTCCTCGACGGCGATCCGTTCGGGATCCGCGGGCTCGCGCAGCGCCGCCGAACCGTCTTCCATGAGCTGGTCTTCCGTGAAGTCGGCGTCTTCGGTGTCCGCGACATCGGCCGTGGCGAGCGTGTCCTCTTCATCGGGCCCGTCGGCCGGGCCATCGCCCTCCAGTTCGATCTCCTCGGCAGGCTCTTCCTGTATCAGCCGCGCGAGCGCGTCGAACTGCGTATGACAACGGCCACAGCGCACCTGGCCATCGGCCACGCGCAGGATGTCCTGCGTGATGCGGAACATGGTCTGGCAGCTCGGACACTGAGTCAGCATCGCGGCATCCCTTACGAATGTCTGATGCCGTCGAGGCGCACCCATCCTTCGCGCGTCGCGGCCGTCGCGATATCAAACCATGCAGCATAGCGGGCCGCCACCTGATCGGCCTGAGCGGCCAACAACCCGGACAGCACGATCGCCCCGCCCGGCACGACCCGCTTCGCCAGGTCCGGTGCGAGCGCTTCGAGCGGCTCGGCGAGAATGTTGGCCAGCAGGATGTCCACGGGCGCGTCAGGCTCGCGCGCGTCGGCCTCGGCCGCGCGCACGGTGATGCGCTGCGCGACGCCGTTGCGGCGGGCGTTCTCCAGCGTCGCGGGGAGCGCCTGGGGGTCGGTGTCCACGGCCAGCGGCGGGGCGGCGCCCCGCTGTAACGCCCCGGTCGCCAGGATCCCGGAGCC
>QGUO01000105.1 GCA_003242495.1 Pseudomonadota bacterium
GTGGAAGATGGCGCCCATGCTGGCGCGCACCGCCTTGGGATTGTACGGATCGACGCTGTCGGGGCTCAGCAGAGCACGCAGGTTCCCGAACCACGAAAGCGTGCGCAGCACCGTGCCCAGGTTGCCAGGATCCTGGATCTCGTGCAGGTAGAAGCAGCGCTCACCCGCAACGGCCGTGGCCGGGGTGCGTCGCGGAATGGGCACGAGCGCCAAGATGCCGGGTGGCGTCTGGGTTGCGGCGATGCGTTCCATCTGGCGCTTGCCAATCTCGTGGCGGCGCAGGCCGCTTGGCCAGTGTGCGTAGTCGCTGGTGACGAACAGCTCGCTTGCCCGCCAGGCCGGATCACGCGCGGCCGCCTTCTCGAGCTCCAGCACGAGATGCTCGCCTTCCACCAGGAAGTAGCCGAAGGCTTCCCGATATTTTTTCTGGTGCAGCTTCTTGATGTCGTCGAGCTTCATCGCGCGGACCCGGTGAGGCGCGGCCGGCGGGTGCCGCGGCCCGGCATGCGTGGCGTACGGCCCGGCGACGGCAACCTCGAATCAACGATGCGAATCACGGCTCTCCTGGAGCGAGGCGGTAACCGGGCATCCTGCCACGCCGGTGCGCAGCGGGCAAAATCGGGTCTTATCCCGCCCGCCGCGACGCCGCCCATGGAACGCCAGCCGGGCAGCCGTGCCAGATCACGGCCCGGACCCCCGAATGCCGGGCCGCGCGAAGGGCCGCAGACAACTTGCTACAATGGCGTCGTCTCGCGATGTTCACGCGACTCGCCCGGCCGCGTCCGCGCATCGACGCCCGGTGCCGGCAGCGCGATTCTCCTGCCGATTTCCAAGGCCCGTTGGCCCGGTTCATATGGCCCGATCCAAGAGCAGCCGCCGTTGGTTGCAAGAGCATGTCAACGATCCGTACGTCAAGCAGGCCCAGAAGGAGGGCTATCGTTCGCGTGCCAGCTACAAATTGCTGGAGCTGAACGAAAAGGACAGGCTGATCCGCCCGGGCATGCTGGTGGTGGATCTGGGCGCGGCGCCCGGAAGCTGGTCGCAGGTCGCCGCGCGCCTGGTCGGCGCGAAAGGCCGGGTGGTCGCCACCGACATCCTGCCCATGACGCCGCTCAACGATGTCGAGTTCATCCAGGGCGACTTCACGGAAGAAAGCGTGCTTCATGGCATCCTCGACTTGCTCGGCGGCCAGCAGGCCGATCTGGTGATGTCCGATCTGGCCCCCAACCTGAGCGGCATCGACTCCGCCGATCAGGCTGCCTCCATTTATCTCGTGGAGCTGGCGCTCGATCTCGCCCGGCGTGTGCTCAAGCCCGGGAGCGGCAACTTCGTCGCGAAGGTGTTCCAGGGCGTCGGCAGTGATGCCTATATCAAGGAGCTGCGAACTGCCTTTGGCAAGGTCACGATCCGCAAGCCTGCCGCTTCGCGTCCGCGCTCGCGGGAGATCTACGTCGTGGCGAAAGGCTTCAAGGGCTGATCGTGCCCATTTCTGGGCGAACGCACCGCCCAGGGCGCGCTCGCCGTCGCGTCGTCCATCTACGCTGCGGGCATGCCCTCGCAGCTGCACGAGATTCTGCTTCTGCGCTACTGGCCAGTACCGGCCTCGACCCTCACCGGGCGACGATGTATGGTGATCTGGTCTTTCATCATTGCGGCGAGGACGTGCGCCGGAGAGCTGCCGAGCATGAACCGGGAGGCGTCTGCGCCGCAGGTTGAGCCGGCGCATCCGCTTGGTGCTGCCGAAACGCATTGAGCTGCGGTCGCGTGGACGGCACGATAGCAGCTCCGCCGCCATGCCGAACCGCCCCGCGCTCCCCAGCACTTGAACGCCAATCAGTCAGCCAGCGCGCCCATTCCGCGCCTCATTGCCCTCATCGTCGCCGGCGCCATGTTCATGGCGCAGCTCGACAGCACGGTGGTCATGTTGGCGCTGCCGCAAATGGCGGCCTCTTTCGGCATTCAGCCGGTCGACCTCAGCATCGGGGTGACCATCTATATTCTCGTGCAGGCGGTCTTTCTGCCCAGCGCCAGCTGGGTGGCGGACCGCTTCGGGGCACGCCGCGTGTTTGCCGCCGCGCTGATCGGATTCACCGTTGCATCAATCCTGTGCGCCCTGAGTGAAAGCCTCGTCGAATTCGTCGCCGCGCGTGTGCTGCAGGGCATGGCGGCGGCCTGGATGACCCCGGTCGGCCGCATCGTGATGCTGCAGGCGACCCCCAAGGAGAATCTCGTCAACGTCATCACCATCACGACCATCCCCATGCTGCTCGCGCCCACGCTCGGCCCGCCGCTGGGAGGATTCGTGACCACTTTTTTGTCCTGGCATTGGATTTTCCTGCTGAACGTGCCTTTCGGGCTCGCAGGGGTGCTGTTGGTGCTGCGCTACATTCCGGCCTCGAGCGAAGCGCAACGGCGGCCTTTCGATGTGTTTGGGTTTCTCACCTTCGGCGCTGCAGTCAGCGCGGTGCTGTATGGCATGGACCGTGTCAGCGCCGGCGGCGGGACCGGGTCCATTCCCGCTGCCCTGATCGTCGCCGGTCTCGCCTGCGGCTTCGTCGCAGTGCGCCACCTTGCCCGACATCCCCACCCCGTGATCTCGCTCGCCTCGTTGCGCATTCCGACCTACTCGATCGCCACCATCGGTGGCGGTGCATTCGCCCGGCTCCCGCTCAGGGCGTTGCCGTTCATCCTGCCGCTTTTCTTTCAGATCGTGTTCGAGTTGAGCGCCTTCGAGACCGGGTTGTTGCTGCTCGCCCTCAACGGCGCCGACCTCGTGCTGAAACCTCTCGTGGGCCGCACATTGAAACGCTTCGGATTCCGGACAGTGATGCTGGCCACCGGGGTTCTTTCGGCGCTTTCGGTGGCCGCCTGCGCGGCTTTTGCCCCGGACTCTCCCATGTGGGTCATCTGCGCGGTGTTGCTGGCGAGCGGCATGTTCCGCTCGATTCTGTTTTCTGCGCTCGGCTCCATCGCCTTCGCCGACGTGCCCAAAGACCAGATCGGCAGCGCCTCGGTGCTCTGGAACGTGGTCATCCAAGTGACCAACGCGCTGGCCGTTTCCTGCTCCGTCATCCTGCTCAACCTCAGCACGGTGCTGGGGGGCGAAAAAGATGTGCCCACGCTGGTCGATTTCCAGGTCACCCTGCTGGCTCTGGCCGCGCTCGGGCTGGGCGCAGCCTTCACATTCCGCCGGCTGCCTCCGGATGCGGCCGCACACGTGAGTGGCCACCGATCCGCCGGCTCGGGCGCCTGAGCCGGCGGAGGATGACGAGCCGCGGCCGGTGTGCGGCGGCTTGGATGGGAAGCAAAGAGCAGGCCTTCTCCGTCCACAAAACTTAACAAGTCGATTGGCGGCCAGTTCGGACCCGGGCTGCAAACGGCAACCCGGGATCTGCTACGCTTGCCGCGGCCTAGCGAATGCGGGGAGATATAGCCATGGCTGCCTTTACGATCACGGTGAACGGCGAAAAACGCACGGTAGACGTGGACGGCGAAATGCCGCTGCTCTGGGTGCTGCGCGACGAGCTCGACCTGAAGGGGACGAAATTCGGCTGTGGTATCGCACAGTGCGGTGCCTGCACCGTCCATATCAACGGGACGCCCGTCCGTTCCTGTGTGACCCCCATCGCAGCCGTGGGCGAGGCCGAGGTGACCACCATCGAAGGCATCGGCGCCGATCCGGTCGGCAAGAAGGTGCAGGAGGCCTGGCTCGAGCTCGACGTGCCGCAATGCGGTTATTGCCAGGCGGGACAGATCATGTCGGCGACCGCCCTGTTGTCCAAGAACGCACAACCCAACGACAAGGACATCGACAACGCCATGAGCGGCAACATCTGTCGTTGCGCCACGTATACGCGCATCCGGGCAGCCATCAAGCAGGCTGCCGGGCTGCCCACTGCCGATTCGCGGGAGGTGTGAAATGGCACGCACAAGCACGCTCGAGCAGGCCACTGCCACGACTGCCGTTCAGGCCATGCCGGAGAGCGGCCCGGCCGCGATCTCGCGCCGTACCTTCCTCACCGTGAGTGCGGCCGCCGGCGGCGGCCTGTTGCTGGGATTCACACTGCCGCAGCTCGCCAAGGCGAACGGCGCGGCGGCCGCGCCGTTGAATGCGTTCGTGCGCATTGCGCGGGACGGCATCGTCACGATCATCGCCAAGTCCCCGGAAGTCGGCCAGGGCGTAAAGAACATGTTGCCCATGCTGATCGCCGAGGAGCTCGATGTCGCCTGGAAGAATGTGCGCATCGAACAGGCCAAGCTCGACCCCGTCTATGGTCCGCAGTTTGCGGGCGGCAGCTTCTCCACGCCCATGCACTGGGATTCGCTGCGGCGCGTCGGCGCGGCCGGTCGCCACATGCTCGTGACCGCTGCAGCCCAGACCTGGGGCGTGCCGGCGGAGGAATGTGAGACCTCCGAGGGTGTCGTGCGCCACAAGGGGTCGGGCAAGACACTGACCTACGGTGAGCTTGCCGCCAAGGCGGCGCGCTTGAAGGCGCCGGATCCGAACTCGCTCAAGCTGAAGGATCCGAAGGACTACAAGATCATCGGCCAGCCGCTGCCCGGCGTCGACAATCCGCTCATCGTGGAGGGCAAGCCGCTTTTCGGCATCGACGTCAAAGTGCCCGGCATGCGCCATGCCGTGTTCCAGAAGTCGCCCGTGGTCGGCAGCCGCATCGTCAGTGCCAATATCGACGAGATCAAGGCGCTGCCCGGCGTGCGCAATGCATTCATCGTGAGGGGCGCCGATGACAACGGCCTGCCGGACGGCATGTCGGTCACGGTGCTGGAGGGCGTGGCCATCGTGGCCGACTCGTGGTGGGTGGCCGAACGCGCCCGCCAGAAGCTCAAGATCGAGTGGGCCGAGAACCCGATCGCGACCCAGAGCAGCAAGTCCTTCGCAGAGCAGGCGGAGCGCCTCTCGAAAGAGGCGCCGACGAAAGTCGTGCGCAAGGACGGTGACGTCGACGCGGCGCTCGGGCGTGCGGCCAAGACCGTCGAGGCGGCCTATGCCTATCCGTTCCTCTCACACGCTACGCTCGAGCCCCAGAACTGCACCGCGCATTACAAGAACGGCAAGGTCGAGATCTGGGCACCCACCCAGATGCCGGATCGCGGGCGCGCCCTGGTGGCCAGCACGTTGGGCATCAAGCCGGAAGATGTCACCATTCATCTGATCCGCTGCGGTGGCGGCTTCGGCCGGCGTCTGGCCAACGATTACATGGTCGAGGCCGCCGTGATCTCCAAGATGCAGGGTGAGCCCGTGAAGCTGGTCTGGAACCGGACCGACGACATGCGTCACGACATGTACCGCCCCGCAGGCTTCCACTACTTCAAGGCAGGGCTCGACGCCGACGGCAAGCTCATCGCCTTCCGCGATCACTTCGTCACCTTCGGTGAAGGCGACAAGGTCGCGAGCAGCGCCGAGATCACCGAGAACGAGTTCCCCGCGCGCTTCGTCGACAACCTCGAGATCGGCATGTCCCTCATTCCCCTCGGCATTCCGACCGGGCCGTTGCGCGCACCGGGCAGCAACGGGTTGGCGTTCGCCTTCGGATCGTTCATGGATGAGCTGGCGCATGCGGCCGGCAAGGATCCGCTCGAATTCCTGCTCGAGGTGTTCGGTGAGCCGCGTGTGCTCGAAGCGCCGCCGCCGGCCTTCGGTATGCGCATGCCGCCCTTCGATGTGGGCCGTGCGCGCGGCGTGCTCGAGCTGGTTCGCGAGAAATCGGGCTGGGGCCAGCGCCAGCTGCCCAAGGGTACCGGCATGGGCGTGGCCTTCTATTACAGCCACATGGGCTATTTCGCCGAGGTGGTGCAGGTCACGGCCGGGCCGCAGGGCATCAAGCTGGACAAGATCTGGGTGGCCGGCGACGTCGGCAGTCAGATCATCAATCCCAGCATGGCCAAGAACCAGTGCGAGGGCGCTGCGCTCGACGGCATTGGCGAGTGCTTCCAGGAAATCACCATCGAGGGCGGCAGCGTGGTGCAGAGCAACTTGCACGAGTACCCGTTGCTGCGCATGAACCAGGCGCCGCCGGTAGAGGTGCATTTCCGGCTGAGCGACGCGCCGCCGACCGGGCTCGGCGAGCCGGCACTGCCGCCGGCCATCCCGGCGTTGTGTAATGCGATCTTCGCCGCCACCGGCCAGCGGGTGCGCAAGCTGCCCATCAAGCTGACGGATTTCCGCATTACTTGACGCCCGACGGCGGGCGCGGCGGCGTCCCGTCGCTCGGGTGTCGTTGCTGCCAGGCTGCAAACGAGCGGGGACGGATGACGAGTCCGTCCCCGCTTTCGTTTGGCCGCTGCGGGCGCGCGTCGCCGGCAGCGGGTGGCGGGCGGGTGCGGCTTCGCCAGCAGATCACGACGCCAGGTATCGGCGGCGCGGACCGGCGCTACGAGTCCGCGGACAGGCTGCGTGCCGCGGGTCGCGCCCGGGAGATCGCGGGTCGTCGTGCGGTGGTACACTGCGGCCACGCAATGACTTAGACGGCAACGATCGTCCCGATGGCAGTTTCACAATCGGACGGCGAGCGCGAGCTCGCCGAACTCATCGTCACGGCTTTGAACCTGGAAGGCGTGCTCCCCGAGGAGATCGATCCCGAAGCGCCGCTCTTCAAGACCGGTCTCGGGCTCGATTCCATCGATGCGCTCGAACTCGCGCTCGAGATTTCCAAGCGCTACGGCTTCCAGTTGCGCTCCGACGATGAGAACAACGTGCACATCTTCGCCTCGCTGCGCTCCCTGGCGCAGCACATCGCGCAACACCGGGTGAATTGACGGGCGGCGCCTGCAAAGTGGTGTGCTCGAGGGGTTCGCTCGTGACCAGGAACCCTCGCCCGGTCACCGTGTGATGCACTTCCAGCCGCTCGTCGTTTCGGCGTACACGCTCTGTACCGCTGCCGGAGACGGCCGTGCTGCGACCTTGCACGCCCTGCGCGAGCGGCGCGGCGGCCTGCGCCGGAATGATTTCAGTCACTCACCGCTCGAGACCTGGATCGGCCGGATCGCCGGGTTGGAGCACCAGCCTTTGCCGGCACACCTGGCCGCTTGGGAATGCCGCAACAACCGGCTGGCATGGCGTGGGTTGCTGACCGACGGCTTCCTCGCAGCGGTTGCGGCGGCGCGCAAACGCTATGGCGCGCATCGTATCGCGGTGGTGCTCGGCACCTCTACGTCGAGCATCGGTGCGAGCGAGGAGGCGTACAGGCGTCTCGAGCCCGATGGCAGCTATCCGCCCGACCTCAGGCGGCCGATCGTGCACACACCTCACTCGCTCGGCGATTTCGTGCAGCACGCGCTGCAGCTGCACGGCCTGTGCGTGACGGTTGCCACGGCCTGTTCCTCGAGTGCCAAGGTGTTTGCACAAGCCGAACGGCTGTTGCGTGCCGGGCTCGCCGATGCGGCGGTGGTGGGCGGGGTCGATACGCTCTGCGGCAGCGTGCTGTTCGGGTTCAACTCGCTCGAGCTCGTGTCGCCGGAGCCGTGCCGGCCGTTCGACGCCGAACGGCGCGGCATCAATCTCGGCGAGGCGGCGGGGTTCGCGTTGCTCGAACGCGAGCCGGCGCGCGGCCCGCGCTTCATTGGGTACGGCGAATCGAGCGATGCGCATCACATGTCCGCACCTCATCCCGAAGGGCTGGGTGCGCGCATGGCGCTCGAGCAGGCGCTGGCGCGCAGCGGCATGCAGCCGCAGGACGTCGACTACCTCAATCTGCATGGCACGGCGAGCCTGCGCAACGACGAGGTCGAGGCGCGTCTCGTCGCCGAGATCTTTCCGGCAGGCGTCTTCGCAAGCTCCACCAAGGGTTGGACCGGGCACACGCTTGGAGCGGCGGGCATCGTCGAAGCGGCCATCACGCTGCTGGCGCTGGAGCACGGCATACTGCCCGGGACGCTCAATACGCGACGCCTGGACGCGGCCTGTGGCCCGCAGATCCGTTGCGAGAATTCCGCAGGCGAGGTACGCCGCGCCATGAGTTTCTCGTTCGGCTTCGGCGGCAGCAATTGCGTGCTCGCGTTCGCGCGGGAGGCACAGGCATGACGCAGCTGCCGCCCGTTCATGTCGAGGGCGTGGCGTTCTGGACGGCGCAGCTGCCCGATTGGCAGACTGCCCGCGCCGTGATCCGCGGCGAGTCCCTGCCCCCGCAAGCCCGGATCGCACGCCCGACGCCCGCGCTGCTGGCACCGACGGAGCGTCGTCGGGCCCCGGACACGGTGGCCGTCGCGCTGGAGGTCGGCATGCGCGCCTGCGAGGCGGCCGGGCAGGATCCCGCGATGCTTGCGGCGGTGTTCGCCTCCACGCACGGTGATCTGGCCATCAGCGACTACCTGTGCGCGACGCTCGCGGCGACGCCGGCGTTGATTTCACCGACCAGGTTCCACAATTCCGTGCATAATGCGGCCGCCGGCTATTGGAGTATCGGCACGAAGGCGCACGCGCCGTACACCGCACTCAGCGCCTCCGTGCATACATTCGGGAATGGGCTGCTCGAGGCGGCGACGCAGGCGCTGAGCGCGGGGCAGCCGGTGCTTTATGTCGCATTCGACGCCGAGGCGCGTGGCGCGCTCGCGTCGATGGCGCCCAGCCGCGGGTTGCTCGGCGTCGCCGTGGTGCTCGGGGTCGAGACGCCCGCGAAACCGTCGAGGCGGCTCACGCTCACCGTGGCGCCCTGCGATACGCCCAGGCCCACGAGCGCCCGATCGCCGGCAGCGTCCCTGGTTGCGCACAACGCGCTCGCTCCGTGCCTGCCGTTCTTCGAGGCGCTCGCCGACCCGAGCCCGCGAGCGCTCGTCCTCACGCTGGGCGAGCAACTCGAGCTGCAGGTCGGCCTGCAGTAGCCGCTCCATGCTCCGCGTCGCCGCGGCGCCTGGGCTCAGAGCCGTCTGACGTATTCCGCACTCACGGAACCTTCCGAGGCATCGGCGATTCCACCGGGTGCCTCGTTCCGGAGCGGCGCTCCCGAGGGCCGACCGTCATGCCAGGCACGTGTCACCACTGCGGCGCGTGCGATGCGTCAGTGAGGGCTCCCATGCGTTACACCTACGTTCTGTTCCTTGGCACCCTGATGGCCGGCGCAGCCTCATGGGCCGGGGAGACCATGCGTTGCGGCAATGTGCTCATTCAGCCGGGCGAGTCGCTGGGCTTCGTGCTCGACCAATGCGGTCCGCCACAACTGCGCAGCACGGTCACGGACCCTGTCTGGGCGCGCGGACTGCTCGGCACCTATGTGGCCGGAATCTCGGGTTACGAGATCTGGCGTTATGACCGCGGCGCAGGACAATTTCCCGCGAACCTCGTCTTCCGCGAAGGCAAGCTGCGGCGCATCGAGTTCGAGAGCCGCCCGCGCTGACCCCGGGGGCGGCCCCCCTCGGCGGCCGGCGGCGTGCGCGGACGCCCACCGCCGGCCGTGACTAGTCCGCGACGACGAGCGACACGTCGATGTTGCCCCGCGTCGCGTTCGAGTACGGGCAGACCACGTGTGCTTTCTCGATCAGGGCCTGGACCTGCTCGCGCGGCAGCCCCGGAGCGGAGATTTGCAGCTCCACCTGGATGCCGAACCCGGTGGCAAGCGGGCCGATGCCGACGCGTCCCGTGACACGGGTGTCGGTCGGCAGGGCCACCTTCTCCTTGTTGGCCACCAGCTTCAGCGCGCTCAGGAAACAGGCCGAATAGCCGGCGGCGAACAGCTGTTCCGGATTGGTCCCGGACCCGCCCGAACCACCGAGCTCGCGCGGGGTGGAGAGCTGCAGATCGAGGACCCCATCCGATGACACGGCGCGCCCGTCGCGACCGCCCGTCGCAGTGGCTTGTGCTGTATAGAGGACCTTGTCAATGGACATGAGCGGCTCCTTTTGACGATGCAGGGGTAAAGGCAGCCTGTCCGCGCGCCGATGCAAGACCGATACAGGCGCCGCTGCAGGCTCCCGATCCCCG
>QGUO01000106.1 GCA_003242495.1 Pseudomonadota bacterium
GTCGACGAACAGCTTGCCGTCCAGGTGATCGATCTCGTGCTGAATGCACACTGCCAGCAGGCCGTCGGCATCGAACTCGATGCGCTCGCCGTTGCGATCCAGCGCGCGCACGCGCACCGTCTCGGCACGTCGCACCTTTTCGTAGTAGCCGGGCACCGACAGGCATCCTTCTTCGGTCTCCTCCACGCCGTCGCGCGCCAGAATCTCCGGATTCACCAGGGCGAGCGGCTCGCTGCGATCCTCGCTCACATCGATCACCACCACCCGGCGATGGACATTGACCTGCGTCGCGGCGAGACCGATGCCCGGCGCCGCATACATGGTCTCGAACATGTCGTCGATCAGCCGACGCACGGTCTCATCGACCTCGGCAACCGGCTGCGCGCGCGTTCTCAGGCGCGGATCGGGAAATTCTAGGATGGGAAGTCTTGCCATAAAGTTAAATTGAGAACCACGTCTCGCCCCGGGAGGGCCGCTACAGGGTATTCCTGCACCCGTTGCACCGTGGCTGCTACAGTTCAGCCGCCGTTGAACTTAATGTAATGTCGAATCCGCCTGTCGCGGCGCTGCGCCGCAGCGGACGGTCCAGGCCTCGCATTATACGACCGGACGACGGTACACGTCCTGACGGATGGAGGACCGGGCTGACGGGCCGCAGACGAGGCGGACCGTCCCGACAAGGGATCCGCCATATATGTGGTCCAGACAGTCGACCCTCAAGGTTTCCTCACCGGTGATCCTACAATGGAGCTCGTTCGGCGCATGAAGACTGCGACACTGCACATCCGTCCGGCCGCCCTGCTGAGCCTGATAGCAGGTTTGACAGTGGCTGTCGGCATGGTTCCCGGACCCTCGACGGCACAGGATCGACCGCGCACCGTCGCCACGGGCAGCAACATCCCGGTGAGCCCGGATGCCCCGGACGAATACGTGGTGCAGCCCGGCGATACGCTGTGGGACATTTCCAGCCTGTTCCTGCGCGACCCGTGGTACTGGCCGGAGATCTGGCACGTCAATCCCCAGGTCGAGAATCCGCACCTCATCTCCCCCGGCGACGTGTTGCGCCTGGTGTACGTCGACGGCCAGCCCCGCCTGACGGTCGCCGAGCGCGGCGGGGCGCGCCGCCTGTCGCCCGAAGTGCGCCGCGAGCCGCTCAGCGAAGCGATCACGGCGATTCCCTACGAGGTCGTCGCCAGCTTCATGGGCCGCCCCACACTGCTCGACAAAGACCAGGTGAACCGCGCGCCCTACCTGGTCGCCCTGCGCGACCGGCACCTCATCGGCGCCGCGGGCATGGAGATCTACGCGCGCGGCATCGGCGACGCACGGCAGGAAGAGCGCTTCAGTGTCATCCACGTCGAGGAGCCGCTGTACGATCCGGACACGCGCGAGCTACTGGGATACACGGGCCTGTACGTGGGGGCAGGGCCGGTCCTGACCGAGGGCGACCCGGCCAAGCTGGTGCTGACCGAATCCATCCGCGAGGCGCTGCAAGGCGACAAGCTCTTTCCGGAGACCGTGGACGTGCCGGTCGACTTCGTGCCGCACGCCCCGAGCACGGACGTCGATGCCGCGATCATCGCCGTGAAGAGCCACACCGTGATCGGCCAATACCAGGTGGTCGCCTTGAACCGCGGCGCCGAGGCCGGCCTCGAGCCCGGCCACGTGCTCACCGTGCACAAGCGCGGCGAGGTGGTGCTGGACAAGTACTCGCGTGGCGGCCTGGGCGCCCGCACCGCCTTCGGCAGCCGGCGCGGCGAGCCCGTGCAGCTCCCCGACGAGGAGGCGGGCGTCGTGATGATCTTCAAGGCCTTCGATCGCATGAGCTACGCGCTCGTGATGGAAGCCACCCGCGAGATCCGCCAGGGCGACCGCGCCCGCACCCCGACCTGAGCGAGACCTTGGGGTCCGGACGCGGCGGCGTAGGCCACCGCGTCCGCTGACCGGTAAGCTGGCTTCATGGACGAACTGACCGCCTGGCTGACCCTCGCACGCATCCCCGGCATGCATGCCGGCAAGCTCCCGGCCCTGCTGGAGCGCCACGGCTCTGCCGCGGGCATCCTGCGGGCCGCGGCAGAGCCACGTGCGCCCGACGTCAGCGCCGATTTGCGCTGGCTGGAGGGGCCGAACCGTCATTTCGTGACCTGGGGCTCGCCGCACTACCCCGCGCTGCTCGCCGAGATCGAGGACCCGCCCGTGGGCCTGTTCGTGCGGGGCGATCCCGCCACGCTCTCTCTCCCGCAGCTCGCCATGGTGGGCTCGCGCAGCCCCACGCCGACGGGACGCGAAACGGCCCACCGGTTCGCCGCCCATCTCGCCCGCTGCGGACTGACGATCACCAGTGGTCTGGCGGTGGGCGTCGACACCGCCAGTCACGAAGGCGCCCTGGCCGCCCAGGGAACCACCGTGGCCGTCTGCGGGACCGGGCTCGACGTGCCCTATCCGCGCAGCAACCTGCGGCTGGCCGAGCGCATCGCCGAGCACGGCGCCCTGGTCAGCGAGTTTCCACCCGGCACGCCGGCGCTGAAGATGCATTTTCCGCGTCGCAACCGGCTCATCAGCGGGCTTGCACTGGGCACGCTGGTGGTCGAAGCCGCGGTGCAGAGCGGTTCGTTGATCACCGCCCGATTGGCCGCCGAGCAGGGCCGGGAGGTGTTCGCCATCCCGGGGTCCATCCATAACCCCCTGGCGCGCGGCTGCCATCGGCTGATCCGCCAAGGGGCCAAGCTGGTCGAAACCGCCGATGACATCTTCTCGGAACTTAAGCCCTTGTTTGCCGCTTTTGCCGACAAATTCCAGCAAACTCTTGACGCCGCACCGCGCGCCGACGCGCTCGCCGGGGAACCCGTCCCGGCCGTGCGGGCATTGGACAAAGAGTACGAAATCCTGTTAGATGCGCTCGGCTTCGAGCCGGCCGGCGTGGACCTTCTGGTCGAGCGTACCGGGCTCAGAGCCGACGAGGTGGCATCGATGTTGCTGATCCTGGAGCTGGAAGGCCACATCGCGTCCTACCCTGGTGGGCTCTATGTTCGGACTACACGCTCAAGGCAATGAAATGAAGGAAAGTGTTCTCGACGTTCTCATCTATCTCTTCGAGAACTACTTCGACGCCGACATCGAGATCGCTCCCGAGCCCGACCGCGCCACGCTGAGAGACGAGCTCGAGCGGGCCGGCTTCTCGACCCGCGAGGTCGAACGGGCGCTCGAGTGGCTGGAGGAACTCTCGGTCGATCCCGAACGCACCGGCATGGCGCCCACCTCGCGGGCGATCCGGATCTTCGATCCACGCGAGCAGGCGCGCCTCGATACCGATTGCCGGGGCTACATCATGTACCTCGAGAACATCGGCATCGTGAGCGCAGCGCAGCGCGAGCTGGTGATCGACCGACTGCTCGCGCTCGATGCGCGCCACATCGACATCGAGCAGGTGAAATGGGTGGTCCTGATGGTGCTGTTCAGCCAGCCCGGCGAGGAAAACGCGTATTCACGCATGGAGGACCTGGTGTTCGAGAATCGGCTGGACGCCCTGCACTGACCGGGATGTCGCAACGAGGCTGCTGGTAGCACCGCGCCCCGCCGCGGTTTTTCTTTTTCTATGGAGCAGAAGAATCTCGTCATCGTGGAATCGCCTGCCAAGGCGAAGACCATCAAGAAGTACCTCGGCAAGAACTTCGAGGTACTCGCCTCCTATGGGCACGTACGCGATCTCGTGCCGAAGGAGGGCGCCGTCGACCCGGCACGCAATTTCGCGATGCGCTATCAGGTCATCGACAAGAACCAGAAGCACGTGCAGGCCATTGCCAAGGCGCTCCGCAAGGCCGACGCGCTCTACCTCGCCACCGACCCGGACCGCGAAGGCGAGGCGATTTCCTGGCATCTGATCGAGCTGCTCGACGAGCTCGGCGCGCTCGCAGACAAGCAGGTGCACCGCGTGGTGTTCTACGAGATCACCCGCAACGCCATCCGCGAGGCGATCGAGCATCCGCGCACCATCTCCCAGGATCTGGTCAACGCGCAACAGGCACGCCGCGCGCTCGACTACCTGGTCGGCTTCAATCTCTCCCCGCTGCTATGGAAGAAGGCCGGGCTGCCCGGTGCCTCCGCCGGTCGAGTGCAGAGCCCGGCGCTGCGCATGATCTGCGAGCGCGAAGACGAGATCGCACGGTTCGAGCCGCGTGAGTACTGGACCATCGATGCCGATGCGCAGAAGGCGCAACAGACCTTCCCGTCGCGACTCATCGAGTTCCGCGGCGACAAGGTCGAACAGTTCACGATCACCAACGAGACCCAGGCGAGCGACGTGCGTGCGGCCATCGAGCAGGCCGCGGCGGGCGTGCTCAGCGTGGCGTCGATCGAGCGCAAGCAGCGCAAGCGCAACCCTGCGCCGCCTTTCACGACCTCGACCCTGCAACAGGAAGCCGCGCGCAAGCTCGGCTTCGGCGCACAGCGCACCATGCGACTGGCGCAGCAGCTTTACGAAGGCGTGGATTACGGCGAAGGCGCCGTCGGCCTCATTACGTATATGCGCACCGACTCGGTGAACCTTGCCGCCGAGGCCGTCCAGGAAATTCGCCAGGTCATCAGCCGCACCTATGGCGCCGACTCCCTGCCCGAGTCGCCGCGCATGTACAAGACCAAGTCGAAGAACGCCCAGGAAGCGCACGAGGCGATCCGCCCGACCTCGGCGACGATCACCCCCGAGCGCCTGCAGGGCCGCATCGACCCTGATCTGCTCAAGCTGTACACCCTGATATGGAAGCGTGCCGTGGCCAGTCAGATGGAACCGGCGGTGTACGACACCGTGGCCGTGGACCTGGTGCCGGGCAAGTCGGCCGCGCGCGCCGGCGCCGTGGCGGTGCTGCGCGCCAACGGGTCGACCCTGGTCAGGCCCGGCTACATCGCCGTGTACAAGGAAGGCAGGGACGATGCCACCGAGGACGACAACGATCGCATCCTGCCGGCCATGGAAGTCGGTGACGAGCTCACGCTGCTGGCCGTGCGCGCCGAGCAGCACTTCACCGAGCCCCCGCCGCGCTACTCCGAGGCGAGCCTGGTCAAGGCGCTCGAGGAATACGGCATCGGCCGCCCCTCGACCTACGCGAGCATCATCCAGACGCTGCTTGGCAAGAAATACGCCGAGCTCATCAACCGGCGGTTCGTGCCCACCGATCTCGGCAAGATCGTCAACCGCTTCCTCACACGCCATTTCGAGCACTACGTCGATTACGGTTTCACGGCCAAGATGGAGGACGACCTGGACGAGATCGCCGACGGCCACGAGGAGTGGGTGCCGGTGCTCGACCGTTTCTGGAAGGAATTCAAGCGCCAGGTGGACGTGGTGGACGAGTCGGTCACCCGCGAGGACGTCGCCGAGGCGCGCGAGCTCGGCAAGGACCCCGCCACCGGCAAACCGATCTCCGTGCGCTACGGCAAGTACGGCCCCTTCGTGCAGCTCGGCACCAAGGACGACGCGGAGAAGCCGAAGTTCGCCAGCCTGCGCCCGCACCAGCGCATGGACACCTTGACGCTCGAGGAAGCGCTGGAGCTGTTCACGCTGCCACGCACGCTGGGCACCACGCCCGAGGGCGAGCCGGTCAAGGTCGCCATCGGCCGCTTCGGCCCGTACGTGCAGTACGGACCGAAGAAATTCGTCTCGGTGAAGGACGACGATCCATACAAGCTCGATCTGCCGCGCGCGCTCGAGCTGATCCGCGCCAAGGAAGAGCTCGACGCCAATCGGCTCATTTTGGATTTCCCCGAAGCCGGCATCCAGGTGCTGAACGGCCGTTACGGTCCTTACATCACCGATCGCGTGAAGAACGCGCGCATCCCGAAGGATCGCGACCCGAAGACGCTCACGCTCGAGGAATGCCGCGAGCTGCTGGCAGCCGCGCCCGCGCGGGGCAAGCGCTTCGGCGCGAAAGCGGCGAATGCCACGCGCGCCGGCACTTCGAACGCCGAGCAGGCGTCGCCGGGCGCGGCGGACAGGCCTCTGAAGCGCGCCGCCAAGACCGCCAAGCCGCCCGGCAAGACTGCGCGCGCCAAATCGACACCGGCCAAGAAAAAGACCGCGCGGAAGACGGCGGCGAAGAAGGCGGCAAAATAGCCGGCGGGGCCCGCTGGAAGTCCCTAGCGCGCCGGGATCATCCCGGAGTGATCCTCGCAAAGAATATTTTAGAATGCCCGCCACGATGAGCACGACACCCGATACAGGCGCTGTCCTGACCTATCTGCGCGAGCTGCAAGATCGCATTTGCGCGGCGCTCGAAGCCGCTGACGGCGCCGCCAGGTTTCGCAGCGACACCTGGGAACGCGCCGAGGGCGGTGGCGGCGATACCCGCGTGCTGCGCGATGGCGCGGTATTCGAACAGGCGGGGGTGAACTTCTCGCATGTCATGGGCGCGAAACTGCCTGCCTCCGCCACGGCACAACGGCCACAGCTGGCCGGCGCCAGCTGGATGGCCACCGGCGTTTCGCTGGTCATTCATCCGCGCAATCCATACGTGCCCACCACGCATGCCAATGTGCGCTTCTTTTCCGCCACTGGGCCGGCGGCTGACGGCTCGCAAGACGGCACCTGGTGGTTCGGCGGCGGATTCGATCTCACGCCCTACTATCCATTCGAGGAGGACGTGCTGCACTGGCATCGAACCGCGCAGCAGGCCTGCGCGCCTTTCGGCGACGAGGTGTATGCGCAACACAAGGACTGGTGCGATCGCTATTTCTTCCTCAAGCATCGCAACGAGACACGGGGCGTCGGCGGACTGTTCTTCGACGACCTGAACGAATGGGGCTTCGAGCGCTGCTTTGCCTACCAGCGCAGCGTGGGCGATCACTTCCTGCCGGCGTTCCTGCCGATCGTCGAACGGCGCAAGGACCTGCCCTATGGCGAGCGCGAACGGCAATTCCAGCTGTATCGCCGCGGCCGCTACGTCGAGTTCAACCTGGTATACGATCGCGGCACATCCTTCGGGCTGCAGTCCGGCGGTCGCACCGAATCCATTCTCATGTCGCTGCCGCCGCTGGCCCGCTGGGAATACGACTGGCGCCCAGAGCCCGGCTCGCCGGAAGCACGCCTCTACAGCGATTTCCTGCGTCCACGCGACTGGCTGCGCGAGCTCGCCTGACCCCGCTACACATGCTGGCGAGCGCGTGCGCGCACTCCGTGCGTGCCGGCGCGCCATGTCCTTCCGTGTATACACCGTAGTCGGGTCCGCCCGCGCCACCCTGGAATCCGCACGCGACTTCCCTACCGCCTGCCAGCAGACTTCGCTAAAGCGAAATTGAACTCGCCCGACACGCGGCGTACGGTCGGTGCGACGATTGCGTACGTCGCGTGCAGGGTTTCCCGCGGCTGGACGAGGGAGGACCCGAGGATGGAACGCCCGTCCGCCCGCCCATGCGCATCGCCCTGCAGGCTCCCGCCTGCAGTCACAGGAGGTCAAGGGATTCGGGCTGGCCAGCGGACTGCCCCGGTGCTGACGCAGGCGGCTCTGATCGCTTGTGTTGCACAATCAACAACCCGGGGATGTTTCCATGCACAGCCACAACTCGAGCATGCGCAATCGCCTTGCGCTGCTGCTGCTCGGTATGACGTTCGCTGCTGCGCCTGCGATGGCGCAGACGAACACCGTGCCCAACGGCGGCCTGCGATTCAAGGAAAACGACCTCAGTCACGCGCTCAAGTACCGCGGTCGTGAGCTCACCGACGAGAGCGGCCGCGTTCAGGTATTCGTCCGTCTCGACGAGCCCGCCGTCGCGGAGCTCAACATCGTCAGTCTCGGCACGACCGGGACGTTCGCGCCGGCGCACGCACAGCGCGAGCAGGCTGAACGCGTGGCGGCGCAGCAGCGCCGGATGCGTCCGCTGCTCGAAAGTCGCGGCGCCACCATCCTCTCGTCGCAGCGTGTCGGCGCGAACGGGCTGCGTGCCTGGGTCGACCGCAGGGAGCTGTACCAGCTGCGCGCATTGCCCGGCGTACGCTCCGTGGCACCCGTCGAGATCCACACGCTGAACAATGTCGACAGCGTCCCCTGGATCGGTGCGCCGGAAGTCTGGCAGGCTTCCGGCACCGGCGAGGGCGTGCGCATCGCCATCATCGATTCGGGCATCGATTACACCCACGCGGCCTTCGGCGGCAGCGGCAACCCGGGCGATTACGCGGCCAACGATCCGAACGTGATCGAGCCGGGAACCTTCCCTACACCGAAGGTGGTGGGCGGCTTCGATTTCGCGGGCGCCGTGTACGATGCCAGAAACCCGGCGACCAATGTGCCCATGCCCGATCCCGATCCGCTCGACGTCGACGGCCACGGCACGCACGTCGCAGGATCCGCCGCGGGTCTCGAGGTGCCGGGCAGCGTGGGGGCGGGTGTCGCGCCCGGCGCGCTGCTCTACGCGCTCAAGGTGTTCGGCGACACTGCCGGCGCGACCGCCCTCACGTCGCTGGCCATTGAATGGGCCATGGACCCGAATGGCGACGGCGTGATGGACGATCACGTCGATGTGATCAACTTGAGCCTGGGCGGCGCGTTCGGCCATCCGGGCGACCCGTCGGCCATCTCGGCAGCCAACGCCGCGGCGCTGGGCATCGTCGTGGTCGCCTCGGCGGGCAACGAAGGGCCGGTGCCGTACATCACGGGCGCACCGGCCGTCGCCCCGGAGGCGATCTCGGTGGCTGCCAATACGCCCGGCGGGCGGATGTATGCCCGCTTTCAAGTCACCGCACCACCCGCCCTCGCGGGCGTGTACTTCTCCGAGGAAGGCGCCGGAGAGGTCACCTTCCAGAATGCCGGCCCGATCGCCGGAGAGCTGGTGACGGCCGCGCCGCTCGACGGCTGCACGCCGCTCGACAATGCCGCCGAAATCACCGGGCGCGTGGCGCTCATGATCCGCGGCGGTTGCAACTTCGTGGTGAAGTATCAGACGGCGCAGGCTGCCGGCGCGCGCGCACTGGTGGTGTACAACGACGGCACGGCGCCCGACCGGGATGCACCCATCGTCATGGGTGGACTGGATGCCACTGTCACCATTCCCGGACTGATGATCTCGCACACGCTCGGCGTGCAGCTCGCGGCGACGGCGGATGCCGCCGTGCTCATCGATACCGGCTTCGACCCGCTGCGTGACGACCTCGTCACCAGCTTCAGCTCGCTGGGCCCCGGCCACGGCGGCTCGGGATTCAAGCCCGACTTGGCTGCACCGGGCTTTGCCATCGTCTCCGCCGGCGTGGGCACCGGCAACGGTGCGCTGTTCAATCAAGGCACGTCCATGTCCGCGCCGCATGTGGCCGGCGCCGCCGCGCTGCTGCTGGAGCGACGCCCGACGCTCGACCCCGCGGCGGTCAAGGCACTGCTGCAGAACTCGACGGTGAGCGCCGGCACGTTCGGTGACACGCGCCTGTCCCGCCAGGGCGTCGGCGCCGTGCGCGTCGACCGGGCGGTCGCGTTGTCGAGTTACGCCAAGCCGGGCGGCATCTCCTTCGGACGGCTCAACCCGCTCACCCCTCTCGTGCGGCACGAGAAATTCTCGGTGAACGATCTCGCCGGCAAGTCGCGCACGTACCGCGTCACGCACGTGCCGAACCGGACCTATCCGGGCGTGGAGGTCACCTGTCCCTCCACAGTGCGCGTCAACGCCAAGCGCCGCGCCGACGCGCAGATCCGCCTGCGCTTCGACCCGCGGCCCGCCTGGCGCGCAGGCGTGTTCGACGACGCCATCGTCAGCCAGACGGAGGTGGACGGCTGGTGCGTGCTCGAGGACGGCCAGGACACCCTGCGCGTGGGCTACCTCGCGGTTGTCGACCCGGCCTCGGGTGTGCTGGTGTTGCCGGACAACGTCTTCAGCGGCGCCAGGCTGCACAACATCGGGCCGTCTCTCGGCTGGGCCGAGGCATTCACGCTCGCCAAGCTCGGCGGCGAGGCA
>QGUO01000526.1 GCA_003242495.1 Pseudomonadota bacterium
GGCAAGGACGTCTTCGTGCCGCTGGACTTCATCATCGGCGGGACGAAAATGGCCGGCCAGGGCTGGCGCATGCTGGTCGAGCAGCTCTCGGTGGGCCGCTGCATCTCGCTGCCCTCGAGCGCGACCGGCGGCAGCAAGGCCGCGGTGTTCGCCACGGGCGCCTACGCGCGCATTCGCCGGCAGTTCAATGTGCCGATCGGCAGCTTCGAGGGAGTCCAGGAAGTCCTCGCGCGCATGGCTGGACACACCTACATCATGGATGCGGCGCGCTCGGTGACCGCGGCCGCCATCGACGGCGGCGAACGGCCCTCGGTGCCTTCGGGGATACTCAAGTACCACCTCACCGAGCTCGGTCGCATGGTGGCCAACGACGCCATGGACATCCACGGCGGCAAGGGCATCTGCCTCGGACCGAAGAACTACCTGGGTCGCGGTTATCAGATCGCGCCGGTAGCGATCACCGTGGAAGGTGCGAATTTGTTGACCCGCAGCCTGATCATCTTCGGCCAGGGCGCGATCCGCTGCCACCCGTTCGTGCTGCGTGAAATTGAAGCCGCACGCGACCGCGACAAGCAGCGCGGGCTGCAGGCATTCGACGCGGCCCTCTTCGGCCACATCGGCTTCACGCTGAGCAATGCGGCCCGCTCACTGGTGATGGCCCTTACGCTGGCGCGCTTCTCGCGCGTGCCTGAGTCGGGGCCGACCGAGCGGTACTTCCAGCACATCACCCGCTTCAGCGCCTCGTTCGCATTCGCCACGGATGTGGCCATGCTGACGCTCGGGGGTTATCTCAAGCGGGCCGAAAGCCTCTCGGGCCGCCTCGCCGACGTGCTGTCCTGTCTGTACCTGTCCTCGGTCGTGCTCAAGCACTACGAGAACCAGGGCCGTCCGGAGGAGGACCTGCCGCTGGTGGAATGGGCCTGCCGGTCGTTGCTCTACAAGGCACAGGAACAATTGCATGGCTTCCTGCGCAACTTCCCGAACCGCTTGGCCGCCGGCGTCATGCGCATGTTCATCTTCCCGCGCGGCCGCACGTACTTTGCGCCCAGCGACAAGCTCGGCCGGGACATCGTCGAGAGCATGCTGCGCGCCACCGATACCCGCGACCGTCTCACCCATGGCACCTACCGCACCGTGCAGCCGAGCAATCCCCTGGGACTGCTGCACGAGGCCATGGTGCTCGCCGAGACCGCCGAGCCGTTGCAGAAGCGCATTCGCGTGGAGGGCGTGAAGACCGGCCGTGTCACCGCGCTCGACCCGCCGGGCCAGATCCAGCAGGCGCTGGAGGTCGGCCTCATCACCGAGAGCGAGGCGGCCACCCTGCGCGAGTACGACCGCCGCGTGATGGAGCTGGTGGCGGTCGACGATTTCGACGATCGCGAGCTCCGCGCGGGGGCGCAGGAAGATACCGACAGGGGCTTCCGCGAAGTCGCGGGCGCCGCCGTCGCCGGTCGATGAGCACGGCCTCGATTTCCCGCACCGCCCGCCCGCCGCGCTGCATCCTGCACGTCGACATGGACGCGTTCTACGCGTCCGTCGAGCAGCTCGACCACCCGCACCTGCGGGGCAAGCCGGTGATCGTCGGCGGCCTGGGCGGCCGCGGGGTCGTCGCCGCCGCCAGCTACGAGGTGCGGCCTTTCGGCGTGCGCTCGGCGATGCCCATGCGCGAGGCGCTGCGTCGCTGCCCGCACGCGCTGTGCGTCGCACCGCGCTTCGAGCGCTACAAGGCCGTATCCGCGACGATTTTCGCGCTGTTCCGCGAATTCACACCACTGGTGCAGGGCCTGTCTCTGGACGAGGCCTACCTGGACGTCACCGCAAGCCTCACCGCCTTCGGACCGGCCGAAGACATCGCCGCAGCAATCAAGCGCCAAATTCGCGAGCGTACCGGCCTGACCGCCTCGGTCGGCGTGGGCCCTAACAAGCTGGTCGCCAAGATCGCCTCGGACCTGCGCAAGCCCGATGCACTGGTGGTGGTGCCCGCCTCCGAGGTGCGGGACTTTCTCGATCCGCTCCCGGCCAGTCGCCTGCCGGGTGTGGGTGGCAAGACCGCCGCATCCCTGGCGCGCCACGGCATCCATACCGTGCGTGACCTGAGACTGGCGCCGGACGCCATCCTGCGACCGGTCTTCGGCCGCTACGCGGCACACATGAAAGCCCGCGCCGCGGGCATGGACGAGCGCCCGGTGCTGCCCGACTGGGACGAGAAGCAGATCAGCGCCGAGGAAACCTTCGACACCGACATCGCCGACCCGGCACGCCTGCGCGCCGCGCTTGCGAGGCTTGCGGATCGCATGGCGGGTCGCTTGCGCGCCAAGGGCTGGCTCGCCGAGAGGGTCATGGTCAAGATCCGGCGGGGCGACTTCCGGACCTACACCCGCCAGTGCGTCGTGCGCCCTGCCACTCAGGAAAACCAACCGCCCGCCCGCGCCGCCATCCGCCTGCTCGACGAGTGGCTGGACGCCCCGGCCGGGGCAGGCGGACGCCTGCTGGGGGTCGGGGGCGGCCGTCTCACCAAGGCTCCCCCCCT
>QGUO01000107.1 GCA_003242495.1 Pseudomonadota bacterium
GTACTGCGCATGACCCTGTGGCCAGGTGATTTAGATATACTTGAATTTCGGCAGCCTGCGGCAGCACCTCGTGATGGCGCCCGGTGGCTGCCCGGCGTGCCTGCATTGGCGCGTATGCCCATCGGTGGGTAGCATGGGTCCGATCCACCGCTGCAGGCGCGCGAGCCGTTCGTCATGAACTCGGCGACCTTCAAGGCTGATTCCGCGACCGGGCCGGGCGAGGCGCCCGGTGACGCCCGGGTGTTCCAACTGACGCCCAATTGCTCGCTGACGCCGGCCACCGCGCGGCTGTTCATGATCTTCACGGCCGCCATGACCTTCGGCGTCGCGGGCTTTTTCGCCGCAAAGGGGTTCTGGCCGGTGCTGCTGTTCGCCGCGCTGGAGCTGGGCGTGCTCTACTGGGCGCTGGCCGCGTCCATGCGCGACGGGCAACGCCGGGAAACCATCACGATCACCGCCGATTCGGTCACGGTGGACCGGTACAGCGAGGCGGGCAGTGAGCGCTCGGTATTTCCTCGATCTTGGGTGAGGGTTAAACTTCGAGTTCCGCCTGCGGCGCTGCATCCCAGTCGACTCACCTTCGAGTCGCACGGTCGCGCCTGCGAAGTCGGAAGGTTTCTCACGGAGGACGAGCGCCGCAGTCTGGCGGTCTGTCTCAAGCAAGCAGTGGGGAATGCGAACGAACGAGCCGCGTCGGGTTGATCTGGACGCGGTGCTGAACTGCGGCCGACCGTCCCCGGTGGGCGCGCGGAGATCGACGTGCCGGGCGCCGCTCCTTGGAGGCCCCGGCCCACAAATGATGCATATGGGAGCATTGGCGCCAATGGCGAAGACCTTGAAATACGCGGCCGGCCTTGCGGCATGCCTGCCCGGCTCGGCGGCGTTCGCGGCCTGGGACCTGAACATGCCGGTCGGCGTGACGGAACTGAGCCGCCAGATCTACGGCCTGCACATGCTGATCCTGTGGGTTTGCGTGATCATCGCCGTGCTGGTGTTCGGCGCCATCATCTACTCGATCGTCAAGTTCCGTCACTCCAAGGGCGCAGTGGCCGCGACCTTCGATCACAGCACCAAGGTCGAAGTGGTCTGGACGGTCATCCCCATCGCCATCCTGGTGGGCATGGCCATCCCGGCGGCCGAGACGCTCATCAACATCGAGGACACGCGCGACTCGGATCTCACCGTGAAGGTGACGGGGTACCAGTGGAAGTGGCACTACGAGTACCTCGATCACGACATCAGTTTCTTCTCGACCATGGACCGTGACAGCGATCGCGCGCGGCAACTGCGCGCCGGGGTCGATGTGCGCGGCATCGACAATTACCTGCTGGAAGTCGACAACCCCATGGTGGTGCCGGTGGGCGCCAAGGTGCGCGTGCTGCTCACCGCCAACGACGTCATTCATTCCTGGTGGGTGCCCGAATTCGGCATGAAGAAGGACGCCATTCCAGGCTTCATCAACGAAATGTGGTTCCGCGCGGACGAGCCCGGCACTTATCGCGGGCAGTGTGCGGAGCTCTGCGGTCGCGATCACGCCTACATGCCGGTGGTCGTCAAGGTGCTGCCGCGCGAGGAGTACGAAGCGTGGCTGCGCGAGCAGCAGGGCGAAGGTGCGGCGCAGGCCGCCGCGAGCGATGTGACCAGTGATGCGGCGGCGCAGATCGTCGCCAAGGCGGAGTAATCATGAGCACGGTACAGGCGCACGGCGTCGCGGGCCATCACGCGGACGCGCACGATCATCACGGCCCTGAAAAGGGCTGGCGTCGCTGGGTGTTCGCGACGAACCACAAAGACATCGGCACGATGTACCTGCTGTTCAGCCTGGCGATGTTCTTCATCGGCGGGCTGATGGCGCTGATCGTCCGCGCCGAGCTGTTCCAGCCCGGGCTGCAGCTCGTCGATCCGTATTTCTTCAACACCATGACGACCATGCACGCGCTGGTGATGATCTTCGGCGCGGTCATGCCGGCGTTCGTGGGACTGGCGAACTGGATGATCCCGTTGCAGATCGGCGCGCCCGACATGGCGCTGCCGCGCATGAACAACTTCAGCTTCTGGATCCTGCCGTTCGCGTTCACGCTGCTGCTGTCGACGCTCTTCTTCGAGAGCGGCGGCCCGGCCGGTGGCTGGACCATGTATCCGCCGCTGGCGTTGCAGATGGGCGAAACGTTCCCCATGACGATCTTCGCCATCCACCTGATGGGCGCGTCCTCGATCATGGGCGCGATCAACGTGATCGTCACCGTGATGAACATGCGCGCCCCGGGCATGAGCCTGCTGAAGATGCCCGTGTTCGTGTGGGGCTGGCTGATCACGGCCTATCTGCTGATCGCGGTGATGCCGGTGCTCGCCGGCGCGGTGACCATGCTGCTCACCGACTACTACTTCGGCACGAGCTTCTTCCAGGCGGCGGGCGGCGGCGACCCGGTGATGTACCAGCACATCTTCTGGTTCTTCGGGCATCCCGAGGTCTACATCATGATCCTGCCGGCCTTCGGCGTGGTCTCGGAGATCATCCCGACCTTCTCGCGCAAGCGCCTGTTCGGCTATGACACGATGGTGTACGCGATCGCGGCGATCGCCTTCCTGTCGTTCATCGTGTGGGCGCACCACATGTTCACGGTCGGCATGCCGCTTGCCGGGCAGATGTTCTTCATGCTCTCGACCATGCTGATCGCGGTGCCGACGGGCGTGAAGATCTTCAACTGGACGGCGACCATGTTCAAAGGCTCGCTCACCTTCGAGCCGCCGATGCTGTTCGCCATCGCGTTCCTGTTCATGTTCACCATCGGTGGCTTCTCCGGCCTGATGCTCGCCATCGTGCCGGCGGACTTCCAGTACCACGACAGCTATTTCGTGGTGGCGCACTTCCACTACGTGCTGGTGCCGGGAGCCGTGTTCGCCATCATGGCCGCGGTGTACTACTGGCTGCCGAAGTGGACGGGGCACATGTACAACATGAAGCTCGCCAAGCTGCACTTCTGGCTGTCGACGATCTTCGTGAACCTGCTGTTCTTCCCGCAGCACTTCCTGGGTCTGGCCGGCATGCCGCGGCGCATCCCGGATTACTCGACGCAGTTTGCCGACTGGAACCTGGTCTCCTCGATCGGGGCATTCGGCTTCGGCTTCGCGCAGCTGCTGTTCGCCTACATCGTCTGGCAGTCGATTCGCGGCGGCGCCAAGGCGACCGACAAGGTGTGGGATGGCGGTGCGCCACAGGGCCTGGAATGGACGCTGAGCTCGCCGCCGCCGTATCACAGCTTCGAAGTCGCGCCTGAAGTGAAGTAGCGTGGCCTTCTGAATGAGTGAGTGGGTGGTAAGCGAATTGACCGAGCGACGTGACGGGCTGCACCACGCACCTGCCTCACAGGTGGAGGCGCAGCAGCGCAGGCGGCGCATCCGCCGCACTGCGCTGGTGCTGGCGCTGGTGGCGGTGACGTTCTACGTCCTCTTCATCGCGATGAGCGTGCTGGGAGTGCGTGGGCCATGAGCACGCACAAGGCCGCCAACCGCTCACTCACGCTCCGGCTGTGCCTGTTCTCGGCCGGGTTCTTCGGGTTCGGCTTCGCGCTGGTGCCGCTGTACAACGTACTGTGCGACGTCACCGGCTATGGTGATCGCTCGAAGTTGCGCACGGCTGCCGAGGTCGTCGAGGCGCCGGTCAGCGACCGGCTGATCACGGTGGAGATGGTCTCGAGCGTGCCGGCGGTCGGTGACTGGGAGTTCCGCCCGCTGGACCCCACCGTCGAGGTGCGCCCCGGCAAGCTGCATGAGGCGCGCTTCGTCGCGAAGAACCTGCGCAGCCAGCCGACCGTGGCGCAGGCCATTCCCAGCATCGCGCCACAGCAGGCCACGCGCTATTTCCAGAAGACCGAATGCTTCTGCTTCACGCCTCAGCCGTTCGAGGCACACGAGAGCCGCGAATTCGTCGTGCGATTCATCGTCGATCCGCGGCTGCCCTATAACATGGACCGGCTGACGCTGGCCTACACGATGTACGAAGCGCCCGACAAGGTCGCCCTGGCACAGTAACGATTACAGAGAACGAGACTCGACACGCTATGGCTCAAGCACAAACGGCCGGCGCACCGGCAGACAAGTACTACGTCCCGCATCACAGTCCCTGGCCGATCGTCGGCGCGAGCGCGCTGTTCGTGACGGTGGCCGGCGCCTGCATGTGGCTGAATAGCGCCAACGGTGGCCGTTGGGTGTTCCTGCTGGGGCTGACGCTGCTCGCCACCATGTTCATCGGCTGGTTCGGCGCGGTGATCCGCGAGAGCGAGTCGCGCCTGTACAACGCGGCCGTCGACCGCTCGTTCCGCATGGGGATGATGTGGTTCATCTTCTCCGAAGTCATGTTCTTCTCGGCGTTCTTCGGCGCCCTGTGGTATGCCCGGCAGTACTCCGTGCCCTGGCTCGGCGGCGAAGGCGTGAAGATGTTCACCAACCTGCTGCTGTGGGAAGACTTCGAGCCGGCCTGGCCGACCAACGGTCCCGCCAACGTCGGCGGCGAGTTCGAAGTGATTCCCGCCTTCGGACTACCGGCCATCAATACCGCGATTCTGCTGACCTCGGGCGTGACGCTCACCATCGCGCACCATGCGCTCAAGGCGGGCAATCGCAAGATGCTCAACATCTTCCTGGCGCTCACCTTCCTGCTCGGCTTCCTGTTCATCGGGTTGCAGGCCGAGGAGTACGTGCACGCCTATCGCGACTTGAACCTGACCCTCTCCAGCGGCATCTACGGGTCGACGTTCTTCATGCTGACGGGCTTTCACGGCTTCCACGTGACCATTGGCGCGATCATGCTGCTGGTGGTGTGGCTGCGCTCCATGAAGGGCCACTTCACGCCGACGCATCACTTCGCGTTCGAAGGCGTCGCGTGGTACTGGCACTTCGTCGACGTCGTCTGGCTGGGCCTGTTCATCTTCGTGTACTGGCTCTAAGGACAGGGGCGGCGGGTGCGCGGGCACCCGCCGCCGCTCGCGCACCTCGGCGGGCCGGGGCCACCCGATGAGACACGGACCGGCGAAGCCGGCGGACGTCCCGGAAGGCTTATTGGCTGACGCCGTGCGGCTGGATCAGCCCCTGCCACCAGGCGACGAACAATAGGATGAACAGCGCCACGGACAAGGCGATGCGCCAGGTGAGGGCGCGCACCATCCGCTTCGACTCACCCTTGTCGTTGACCAGATGGAACAGGCCCGAGCCGAGGCTGACGACGATGGCGAGCAGGAAGAGGAGGATGAGCAATTTGACGAGGGACATTAGGCCCGGAAGTATAACGTGGCCTGGTGGATAGGAAATCGTCGCTTTGCGGCGCCCTGGTGGGCGTTCGCGCTCACCTTGGCCGGCATTGCGCTGTTCCTGCGGCTCGGGATGTGGCAACTCGACCGGGCCGGGCAGAAGCGTGCCCTCGAGGCGCAGTTCAGGGCCGGCACGCAATCCACGGTGGCATTGCACGCCGACGCCATCGACGCGCTGCCCAGGTACCAGCACGTGCGCGCGACCGGTCGCTACGATGTCGAGCACCAGATCCTGCTCGACAACATGCCTTCGGCACAGGGCCGGCCCGGGTACCGGGTGCTCACGCCGCTCGACATCGACGGCGCGTGGCTGCTGGTGGACCGCGGCTGGGTTCCGGCGGGCCCGACGCGCGCGGACCTGCCCGACGTCACCACCGGCCTCGATGCCGGCCCACGGACGGTGAAGGGGCGACTCGACGAGCTGCCGCGCCCGGGCCTGCGGCTCGGGGAGAACGTCGATGTGCCACAAGGCGAATGGCCACGGGTGCAGAATTTCCCGACCATGGCCGAGGTCGAGCGTGCGCTTGGCCGACCGGTGCTCCCACGCATCCTGCTGCTCGATCCGACGGAACCGGACGGCTACGAACGGGTCTGGGAAGCGCGGCTGCGCGTCGGACCGGAGCGCCACATCGGTTACGCGGTCCAATGGTTTGCGTTCGCCGCACTGGCGGTGATCGTGTTCGTCGTGGTCAACCTGCGGCGCGACGAGAAGCGTATCGGAACGAAAGACGATGACCTCGACCCTTGAAACGCCCCCGCGACAGCCGCGGACCCGCCTGCAGTTCTGGACGCTGGTGGCCGTGTTCTTCGCGCCGCTGGCGCTGGCGTTCCTGCTGTACTACGGCCTGGACGGCTGGCGTCCCCCCGGGCAGACCAACAAGGGAGAGCTGATCGAGCCGCCCCGGCCGCTGCCGGCCGTCGCGTTGACCTCGAGCGACGGCGCGACGCTCGATGCGGACCTGCTCCGAGGCAAGTGGACGCTGGTGTACGTCGGCGGCGGCACCTGTGACGCACGCTGTCGCGAGGCGCTGGTGCTCACCCGCCAGACACGCCTGGCGCTCAACGACGACATGAAGCGTGTCCAGCGGATGTTCATCGCCACCGGTGAGTGCTGTGACCGCGCCTGGCTCGATGCCGAGCAGCCCGGGCTGATCGTCGCGCTCGGCGATACCGCGCCCGCCCGGGAGGTGCTGGCCGAGTTTCCGGTGTACGACGGCGTCCCCGTCGCGCAGGCCGGCCGCATCTACATCGTCGATCCGCTCGGCAATCTCATGATGAGCTATGCGCCCGATGCGCCGGACAAGGGCCTGCTCGAAGACCTCAAGAAGCTGCTGAAGCTTTCGCACATCGGCTGACGCCAATCTGCCACTCATGACTGCCACGCAACTCGAATCGCCCCGCCTGGTCCTGTTTCGTCGCATCGCCCTCGCCGCTGCGCTGCTCACCTTCGTGGTCGTCGTGCTCGGCGCGTGGGTGCGCCTGAGCGCGGCGGGACTGGGCTGTCCCGACTGGCCCGGCTGCTACGGGCATCTCACGCCGTCGGCGGCGGCCGGCAACATCGAACGCATCACCGAGGCCTTCCCCGATCGCCCGTTCGAATACGACAAGGCGCTGAAGGAGATGGTGCACCGTTATTTCGCGACCACGCTGGGCGTGCTGATCCTGGTGCTGGCCGCGTTCGCGGTGGCCAATCGCAAGGACCCCGGGCAACCGGTCGCCCTGCCGCTCGCACTGGTGGGCCTGGTGGTCTTCCAGGGCTTGCTCGGCAAATGGACCGTGACGCTGCTGCTCAAGCCGCTGATCGTGGTCCTGCACCTGCTCGGCGGGCTCACCACGCTCGCGCTGCTCGCCTGGCTGGCGATGAAGCCCAGGAGCGCGTCCCGCGGCGCGGCGCCGCAAAGCAGCCCGGCGCAGCCGGGCGGGGCGGCTCGCCGGTTGCGCCTCGTGACCAATGTGGCGCTCGTGGTCCTGGTGGCGCAGATTGCGCTGGGCGGCTGGACCAGCAGCAACTACGCGGCCCTCGCCTGTCCGGATTTCCCGACCTGTCAGAATGAGTGGTGGCCGGAGATGGATGCCGGCGAGGCGTTCGTCCTGTGGCGTGGCCTGGGCATCGACTACGAGGGCGGTGTGTTGGATCATCCTGCGCGGGTGGCGATTCACTTCGTGCATCGCCTGGGCGCCATTGCCGCGGCGGTGGCACTCGCCTGGCTGGCCGTGGCGGCGTGGCGCCGCGGCGAGACGCCGGCCGTGCGCGCCGCCGGCGTGCTGGTGGGCGCGGTGCTGATCGCCCAGCTCATACTCGGACCGATCATGGTGATGCGCGCACTGCCGCTCGGCCTGGCCACTGCGCACAATGCCGTGGCCGCCCTGTTGCTGCTTTCGGTGGTGCGCCTCAAGCGTCTGACAGCGTAGAACGCCGTGATATCAGTGGAAACGACTCCTTCCCCCACACCCGCCCCGAGCGGCGCCACCTGGCGCGATTATTACGAGCTCGGCAAGCCGCGCGTGGTCATGCTGATCATGTTCACGGCCATTGCGGGCATGTTCCTCGCCACGCCGGGATTGCCCCCGGCCAGCGCCCTGATCTTCGGTTCACTGGGCATCGCCCTGGCCGCCTCGTCCGCCGCGGCCGTCAACCATGTGCTCGATCGACGTTTCGACGCCAAGATGGCGCGCACCCGCAACCGGCCGCTGCCCACGGGGCATGTGAGCGGTCCCCAGGCGCTGGCGTATGCCGCCGTCCTGGCGGTGCTGTCCATGGTGCTGCTGGGCGTGTGGGTGAACTGGCTCACGGCCGTCCTGACCTTCGGCTCGCTCATCGGTTACGCGATCATCTACACCGCGTGGCTCAAGCATGCCACGCCGCAGAACATCGTCATCGGCGGCGCGGCCGGCGCGGCGCCACCCGTGCTCGGCTGGACCGCCGTGACCGGCCAGGTGGATCCGTATGCGCTGTTGCTCTTCTTGATCATTTTCGTGTGGACGCCGCCGCATTTCTGGGCCCTCGCCATCGCCAAGCGCGACGAGTACGCCCAGGCAGGCATCCCCATGCTGCCGGTGACCTATGGCATCGAGTTCACGCGGCTGCACATCCTGCTGTACACCATCTTGCTGGTGATCGTGTCGCTGTTGCCGTACCTGACCGGCATGAGCGGGTTGATCTATCTGGCCGCGGCGCTGATTCTCGGCGGCGTGTTCCTGCATCGGGCGCTCGCCTTGAAGTTCGGCTCCGATGCGCGCATGCCGATGCGCACGTTCGGCTTTTCCATTACCTATCTCACGCTGCTGTTCGCCGCGTTGCTCATCGATCATTACATAATGATCCGTTTCTGACGCGGCCGGAGGCGCGTCCCGGGATCCGGCAGCGCTGCGCGCCCGGTGCCGCCGGGCTGCCCCTCCCGACCATGCGCGCGGGTCCGCGGCGCGCCGGCAGCGGCCGCGAAGCCGGGTCTGCTGCGGATGACTGCTTTGCGCTGCGCAGCCCTTTGCGAGACCATCGGGCCTGATTGGCCGGCTATCAGCGTCCCCCTCGAGTCCCGAGCTCCTCATGCGCCATCCGCCTGGCAGTTTCATTCCCTGGCTGCTGTTGGGCATGGTGGCGTTGATCGCCTACGGCTCCCTCTACCCGTTCACATTCAAGCCGGAGGCCTTCGACGGCGGGCCCTTCGAAGCCCTGCGCCAGTTGTCGTGGGCGCGCGCCGGGCGCAGCGATCGCATCGCCAACGTGCTGCTGTACCTGCCGCTCGGCTTTTGTCTGCTGCTCTGGCTCGGTGCGCGCCTGGGGCGCAAGAGCGCCGCGCTGGTCGCGGTGGCGCTCGGCAGCCTGTTGTCGCTGTCGATCGAGATCGCGCAGGTCTATGTCTCGCCGCGGGTATCGAGCCTGACGGACTTCATGCTCAACACCGGCGGCACGGCGCTCGGCGTCGCGGGCGGCTTCGCCTGGCATGCGATGAGCCGGCTCGTGCACTTCCCGGTGCGCGGCGAGGCGCCGCGCCGGGACGGCGGTGCGGCGCTGGTCGTTGCCCTGTGGCTCGCCTGGCGTTTCGCGCCTTTCCAGCCACAGGCCGATCTCGGCAAGCTGAAAGCGGCGCTGCGACCGCTCTTCGACCCGCAGCTCCAGCTCGGAGCGGTGCTCGCGTACCTGGCATTCTGGCTGGTGGTGAGCGAGGCGCTGGCTGCGCTGGTCGCTCGCGCCCGTCACCTCGAAGCGCTGCTGCTCACCATCGCCGTGGCGTTGGTGGGGCGGCTGCTGGTGGCCCACCAGGCGTTCGTGCCCGATGAGCTCGCGGCGCTGCTGCTGCTGTTGCCCACGCTCATCGTGATGAACCGTCTCACGCCCGCGCCGAAGCGCCTGCTGCTGGTCGGCGCCCTGACGACGGTGCTCGTTCTCGAGCGGCTCTGGCCCTTCGAGCTCACGGCAACGCCCGGCGAGTTCGACTTCTGGCCATTCATGGCCTGGCTTGCCCCCGGCCTGCCGGCCGCGCTGGTCGCCACCGATTGGTCGGACGTGTTCGGCAGCCTGTTCATGTTCGCGGCCGTGCTATGGACGCTTCGCGAGACCGGCTGGAGCG
>QGUO01000108.1 GCA_003242495.1 Pseudomonadota bacterium
GCCGATCGGTGGGCACGGCGCGCAGCACTTCCTGCATGCTGCGGTCGTCGAGCTCGTTGAGGTCGGCGAACACGAACATGAGATCCTGGATCTTGGTGCCCAGCACCTCGTCGACCTTCTTGATCTGTTCGACCAGCGCGTTCTCCTGGCTGGCGTCCATGAAGTTGAGGATGTTGGCCGCAGCCTTGACGCCGCCGATCACCGAGGTCTTGAGCGCGCCGGTCTTGCCGGCGAACTGCTTTTCGATCACGTCGTCGAGCTCGTGCAACGCGCTCGGCTGGATGCCGTCGAGCGTGGCAATGCGCATCACCACGTCGGCACGCAGCCATTCGGGAAACTGCTCCAGCACCTCGGCGGACTGATCCGCGTCGAGATAGGCGAGCACGATGGCGATGATCTGCGGATGCTCGAGCCGGATGAGCTCAGCCACCGCGCGCGCATCCATCCACTTGAGCGACTCCAGGCCCTTGCTCGAGCGGCCGAACAGGATGCGATCGATCACCCCCGCCGCCTTGTCCTCGCCGAGCGCACCGATCAGCACCTTGCGCAGGTACTCGTCCACGCCCACACCGAGGGAGGTCTGGCTTTCCACGGTCTCGGTGAACTCGTTGAGCACGGCCTGCACCTCGCTGCGCGAGATGTTCTGCAGCTGCGTCATGGCCGCGCCGATGCGCTGCACGTCCTTGGCGCCCATGTGCTTGAGCACTTCGGCAGCCTCGTGCTCGCCGAGCGACAGCAGCAGGATGGCGGCGCGTTCGGTGCCGCTGCGCTTCGGCAGCTGAGGATTGGGGCGATTGGCGTCACTCATCGTTGCCCACCCAGGTCTTCACCACTTGCGCGACGCGCCGCGAGTCCTGCGCGACCAGCGAGCGCGCCTGCTCCACTTGCGCCTCGTAGTCGAGTACCGGAGTCGCCTCATCGGTCGACTCCTCGCCCTCCTCCGGCGCAGCAAGCGCCGGCGGCGTCTCGATCGGCTGGGGCGGCGGTCCAAGCAGGCTGCGCACCAGGGGACGGATCACCGCCAGCACCAGGGCCAGCAGCACGATCAGGCCGGCAAGCAGCTTGGCCAGATCGCGCATCAGCGGACGCTCCCAGAACGGCGGCGCCTCCGGCTCGAGCAGCTCGGGCAGCGGCGCTCCCCGGAAGGAGGCGTTGACCACGTTGACGCTGTCGCCACGCGAGGCATCGAAACCCACCGCATCCTTGACCAGGCGCGTGATGTTCTCCAGCTGCTCGGCGCTGAGCGCGGTCTCGACCACCGTGCCGTCCTCGGCGGTGGTGCGCAGGTTGTCCACCAGCACGGCGACCGTGAGACGCCTGAGCCGGCCTGCCGGCTGGCGTGTATAGGCGATGGTCCGATCGATCTCGTAGTTGCGGGTCGCCTGGCGCGAAACGCTGTCCGGCAGCGCCTGGTCCGCCGACGCCTCCGTGAGCGCTTCGGCTGCGGACACACCCGGCGGCAACGCGACACCCGGCACCGGCGGCTGATTGCTCAACGCTCCCGGGATCCCCAGCACACCGAGGCCGTTGCGGTTGGTCTCCTCGGACGTCTGCTCGCTGCGCACCACCTGGCTCTCGGGGCGATACACCTCGCGCGCCTCTTCGGTCGTCGACAGCTCGACGTCCGCCACCACCTGCGCACGCACACGGCCGGGACCGACCAGCGGCGCGAGCAATTCCTCGATGCGGCGCGTATAGCGCTCTTCCATGTTGCGCGCGAGCTCGAGCTGCTTGTCGCGTACCGCGAGCTCGTCGTCATGATCGGGTGAGGACAGCAGGCGCCCCTGCTGATCGATGACCGTGACCTGGCTGGCTTCGAGCTCGGGAATGCTGGAGGCCACCAGGTTCACCACCGCGGTCACCTGGCCCGGCTCGAGTCGCCGCCCGGACTTGAGCTGCAGGAACACCGACGCGCTCGGCGCACGCCGATCGCGCACGAATGCCGACTGCCTGGGCAGCGCCAGGTGCACGCGCGCCGCCTCGACGGCCTGCAGGTTGGCGATGGTGCGGGCCAGCTCGGTCTCGAGGGCGTGCTGGTAGCGGGCGTTTTCCATGAACTGGCTGATGCCGAACCCCGGCTCTTTGGCGATGACCGCAAAGCCGCCGCCGCTGTCGGGCAGTCCCTGCCCCGCGATCTTCAGGCGCGCGTCGTGCACGCGGTCCGACGGCACCGTGATGGCACCGGTCACCGGATCGAGCTTGTACGGGATGCCGTTCGTCTCGAGCGCCTGGGCGATCTCGAGTGCATCCTGCTGCCCGAGATTGCCGAACAGCAGGCTGTAGGACGGTCCCTTGGACCACAGGGCCACCCCGACGCCCACGGCGACGGCCGCCGCCAGACCGACGAGCAGCAGCAACGGCCGCAGCACGGGCGGAATCGACAGCGGCGGAGGCGGCAGCGCGGTCTCGGGCGTGCTCATGCCACCGTCCTCTCGGCATGACGCGCAGCGGCGCTCGTCGTGCAGCGCGCGCCCTCACACAGCCTGCTCATGGGCAGTTCCTGGTTCATGGTGGATCCTGCGGTTCAGCCGTCTTCTTATATGGGCATGTTCATGATTTCCTGGTACGCACTCACGAACCGGTTGCGTACCTCGGTGAGCGCGCGAAACGACACGCTCGCCTTCTGCATCTCCAGCATGACCTGCGGCAGCTCCACTCCCGGCACGCCGCGCTCGAACTGCGCCGCGAGCTGGCCGGCGCGCTGCTGCGCCTGGTTCACGTGCTCGATTCCCTGCTTCATGACGGCGGCGAACGAGGGCGTGCCGGGCACCTGCGTCGTCTTGTGCGGTCCGAGACCGGCGCCGGCGGCAACCTTCGCCGCCTGGTTGGCCGGCGCGGCCGCGCCGCGGATCTGCGACTGCATGGCGCGGATCTGCGCCAGGACCGCGTCGACCTGCAGTGAAGAAGACATCGCTAACCTCCTGTCGACCTCAAACCTCGACGCCGGCCTCGCGCAGACGCGCGAGCTTGTAGCGCAGCGTACGCGGGCTGATACCCAGGCGCCGCGCCGCGGCCTGGCGATTGCCGTTGTCGGACTGCAGGGCCGAGAGGATCAGCTCACGCTCGGCCATTTCGAGCGACGGCAGCGCCGGGGCGCGTGCCGGCGTGATCTCGGTCTCCAACCGGATGTGCTCGGCCTGGATCACCGGACCGTTGGCCAGAATCAGCGCCCGCTGCATGACGTTGTCCAGCTCGCGCACATTGCCCGGCCAGTTATGGGTGAGCAGCAGGTGCGCCGCCTCGGCGCTCATCGCCGGGATGCGCTCGCCGGCGCGCGAGCGCGCCTCGAGCAGGCGCATGGCCAGCGGCAACACGTCGTCGCGCCGCTCGCGCAGCGGCAGCGTGGTGAGCGGAAACACATTGAGCCGGTAATACAGGTCCTCGCGAAAACGTCCCTCAGCGACCTCGGTACGCAGGTGCCGGTTGGTCGTTGCCAGCACCCGCACGTCCAAGGACACGGGCGCCCGGCCGCCGAGCCGCTCGACTTCGCGCTCCTGCAGCACGCGCAGCAGTTTGCTTTGCAGGCTGAGCGGCATTTCGGTGACCTCGTCGAGCAGCAGGGTGCCGCCCTGCGCCTGCTCGAACTTGCCGGGGTGGCTGCTATGCGCGCCGGTGAACGCGCCGCGCTCGTAGCCGAACAGCATGGCCTCCAGCATGTTCTCGGGGATGGCGGCGCAGTTCACCGCCACGAACGCGCGCCGGGCGCGTGGCGAGTTGCGATGAATGAAACGCGCCAGCACTTCCTTGCCGGTACCCGACTCGCCGGAGATCAGCACCGTGCAGTCGCTGAGTGCCACCCGTCGGGCAAGCTCCGCAAGACGCCGGGAAGCCTCCGCACAGGCGATCATCTCGCCGTGCGCTCCTGCGGACGACTCCCGTGCCTCCGGCGCGCAGCCGCCGGCGGCGCCCTCAACGTCCGCCGGACCGGTCCCAACCGGTCCCGCGGGGGGAGTAGTCAAGCTCGTTGCCTGTCGCTCTTCGTTCATGCGCGGTTCTGTGTGCTGTGCGGCCCTCGTAGGGACGTCCTCTCGTTCCCGCAGAGAAGAGCAAGTTCCGTTCCAGCACGTTCACCGACGCGTTTCGGGGGGCGATCCTGAGGAACAGGTCACACGCCGGGGCGTGTCGCACGGCCGGATGCGCCCTCGGCGCCCCGCCGCGCAGGCGCAGGCGTCAAACTTCCGGCGCGGACTCGTTGAGCATCTCGAACTTGCGCAGCTTTTCGACGAGCGTCGTGCGTCGCAGATTGAGCAGCCGCGCGGCGTGCGCCACCGTGCCGTTGGTGCGATTGAGCGCCTGTGCGATCAGGTCGCGCTCGATGGAGTACAGGTGATCGCGCAGGTCCAGGCCCTCGGCCGGCAGATGCGCCACCGAGATGGCCGTGTCGCTGCGCGCCAGGTCGGCCAGCGCGCGGCTTTCCTCCATTTCGAGGTTGGCGTCGCGCTGCGCCTCGAACGAGGCCGCCGGCTGGGATTCGACCGCTTCGGCGCCTGACGCGCCTTCCTGTGCGACCTCTGCCTCGATGGCCGCGGCCTCTTCCTCGCTCGGGCGGTAGCGCGCCGGCAAATCGGCGATCTCCACCCTGCGATCCGGACACAGTATCGACAGCCGCTCGATCAGATTGGCCAACTCGCGTACGTTGCCGGGCCAGGGGTAGCGGCTCAGCGCGCGCAGTGCCGCGTCGGACAGCTGCAGCCGGCCGCGTCCTTCATTGACATTGCGCTCGATGAACTCGCGCACCAGCAGCGGCAGGTCCTCGGGGCGATCGCGCAAGGCCGGCATTTCGATGGGGAACACGTTTAGCCGGTAGTAGAGGTCCTCGCGGAAGGTGCCGCGCTCGATCGCCTTTTCGAGGTTGCGGTGGGTGGCCGCGATGATGCGCACATTGCAACGGATCGGGGTATGGCTGCCGACGCGCTCGAACACCCGCTCCTGCAACACCCGCAGCAGCTTCACTTGCATGGGCAGGCTCATGTCGCCGATCTCATCGAGCAGCAGCGTGCCGCCCTCGGCGATCTCGAAGCGACCCTTGCGGGCGGTGACCGCGCCGGTGAACGCGCCCTTCTCGTGACCGAACAGCTCGCTTTCCAGCAGCTCCGAGGGAATGGCCCCGCAGTTGATGGCGACGAACGGACGCTGACGGCGCGGGCTGGCCTCGTGGATCGCGCGGGCCGCCACCTCCTTGCCGGTGCCGGATTCGCCGAGAATGAGCACGCTCGAGTCGTGGGCGGCCACCTGGCGGATCAGACGCGTGACTTCGCGGATCGCCGGCGAGCACCCCGTGGGCATGGCCACATTCCGGGTTTCCTGCTGTACGGCTTGCGAGGAGACGTGCAACGCCGAGGCGAGCGACGCGTACTTGAAGGGGAACGGCAGGCGCTTTACGCGCGCCTCGCCGACGGCCGATACGAGCTGCTCGGCGTTGGCCGCCGAGCCGTAGGCGACCACCGGCACGTCGGCAAGCTGCTCGCGCAGGGCCGCTCCGAGCTCGCGCCAATCGGGATCCTCGCCGACATCGCCGACCAGCAGGGCCGGCGGGGTATTCGACGACTGGATGACGGCACGCATCAGCGCCGCGTGGTCGATGAGCAGCGGTTCGAGGTCGAGGAAGCGGAGGACTTCGGCGACTTTGCCAGCGCGATCTACGTCACAGTCGTAGACGACGGCACGACGCAGGGCACTGGATTTCATCTTGACGGTATCGTTCCAACTCATCGTTTGCGCGTTCTGATCGGGGTCTCAGCGATACGCCGGCTCAATTCTCGTTGTGTAAAGGTGTCCTCTTATATCGGGACAACCCTGAACGGCGTCGCTGCGTGAACCAGTGCCAACAATTTGGCGCAGTTGCATGAATTACGATGAGATCTTATTAACAGAACGCCACCTTGCCAATGAGAACCAAGCCACGAAACACGCACCGTGCGCGCGAAGTGCGGCGCGCGCGTGATGCAGTTCCCCCTCTGCTGTGCACAACTGCGCGATCGCTGCGGGCAAACATGCCTTGCGGCGGACACGTCTCGCTGCAACCGGCCGATGCAATGCCGATGAAAAACGAGACGACGCATGCGTCAGGCACGCGTCCAAATGAGACCGCCGACACGACGACCGGCGAAATGCGACCCAGTTCTCTATCTGGGTGGAGGCGCCTGCCTGCCGCTGGCGCGTGTGCCCGTCCGCGCCTTGGTGAGACCGCCGACCGCCGACACGGCGACCTGCGAAATGCGACCGGGTTCTCTATCTGCGAGGGATGCGCGTACCTGCCACCTGGCGACGGTGCCTGCGAAAGGCCAGCTTCTCGATGAGATCGGCTACGTGCTCACCCGGCGGCAGGAACCGCGCCTTCACCCTGCCGTCGGGACCGACGGCTGCGATGCGCCCGACGAGCCGCAACGGCTCGGCAACGCTGTCACGCAGATGCACCTCGAAGATCCCCTGCTCGCCCGGATCCGGGTAGGGCGACACGCCCTGCCACACGCCGCCCAGCGCATTGAAGCGCACCGCCACGGGCGCCGGCCGCGGCCGGCTGGCCGCCAGGAGCTGACCGACCATCTCGATCAGCAGATTGACTTTCGTCTCCAGCCGATGCAGATCGGCCGAATGCGGCGCATTCTCGTCGGGCTTCTCCGCGGGCGGTAACTCGTCGAGCGCGTCCACGGCCTGCAACACGCGCAGGTTGCGATCGGCGTAACTGCCGACGACCACCGGATCGACGGGCTCGGGCAGGCGATGCCAGGCAACCGGCAGTACGTCCTCGTACGCCAGCTCCTGAAATAGAACGATGGTATCGCCTCCCTCGTACATGGCGTCCCCCTCAGGGCACATTGATCGTGAACGACGCACTCAGCCGTGCGCAATCGATTCGTACGGCCACACCTCGAGTCCCAGGTTGCGGTTCGCTCGCGCGTCCGCTTCGCTCCCATGCCGCTCCAACGGCGCACGCCGAGACGGTCGGATGCTTGCCCGCGCCATGCGTCGGCGAACCGTCGCATTTGCGCCGTGAGCGGACCCCGTGCAGAACGTCCCACTGCGCCTCAGCGGCGACTCAGCCACTCCAAGGTGCTCGGCGGCGCGGCTGTCGCGGTATCCGACGGCGGCGCGACCGCCGCGGTCTCCGCCGGCGGCGCAGCCGCGATGCGCGCCACCGCCTGGTCGGATTCGGCCATCGCGCTGCGCAGCGCGTTGAGCCACTCGCGATCCTGCGGCGAGCTGCTGGCGGCGAGTTGTTCGAGTAGCGCGCGGCGCGCTTCGATGGTCTTGGGCACCGCCTGCCAGTCGCCGCTCATCGCCTGTTCGACCAGCTTTTGCGTGGCGGCCATCACGCCTTCGGCAACGGGATTCATCCGGGCATCGCGCACAGTTGGCGCGCCTCCTGCGGAATGGCCAGCCAGGCGTCGCGAATCTCCCCGAGCAAGCGCGCCGCTTCGTCCAGGATGGCAATGTCGTTATCGCTGGTCGCCTTGAGCAGGCGGTGGCAGATGTATTCGTAGAGATCGCTCAGGTTGTGGGCGATCTGTCCACCCGCCGACATATCGAGGCTGCCACGCAGCTCGCCGACGATGGACACCGCGCGATTGATGAGCCGCGCCTTCTCGCCGAGCTCGCCACGCTCGATGCAACCGCGCGCTCCATGGATGCGCTCCAGTGCGCCATCCATCAGCATCACGATCAACCGATGCGGATCGGAGGCCGCCACGCCGCCATGCGCGGCGGCACTCTGGTAAGCGGCAAGGCTCGATGCGCGCGAATAAGTGGACATTGCGACGTGCTCCACGGACATCCTTTCATGGAAATGTAACGGCGCATGCGCCAAAACCTTGAGCTGCGCACCGCGGATCGCGGTCTCGCAGCCACGCACCGGCCGGGTGCAGCGCCGCCGCGGCAGCGCCGGTGGCGGCTGGGAACCGGGCGACGTTACTTGCCGCCATTGGCAAGGTTGTGCAGGGACTGGAACTGCTGACTCATGTAGCTCGACGTCACCTGCAGCTGCGACAACAACGTATCGAGGGCGGTGAACTGCCGGATGTAGGCCGCCTGCACCACCGCCATGCGCGTATCCAGGTCAGCCATGCGCTTGTCGAGCGCCTTTTGCTGTTGCGCCAGGCCCTGGCTGCGCGCGTCCAGGCCGGCGCCGCTCTTCAGCAGCTCGTCGGCCTGCGTATGCAGGCGCGCGGCCACGCCGTCCTGCGAGCCGAACAACTTGCCGACGGCCTCGAAGTTGTTGTCGAGCGCCTTCTGCAACTTCGCGTTGTCGACCGACAGCGTGCCATCCATCTGGGTCGTGATGCCGATGGCCGCCAGCGTGTCGAAGCCGCCCGGCTGACCGCCCACCGGGCTGGCGACCAGCCGGCGCAGCTGCGCCTCGATGCCCGTCACCAGCGAATCGCCCAGCATGGGCCCGGCGGTACCCGACGCCGCGTCGTAGCTACGCAGCCTGGCGATCTGTGTCACCAGGTTGTTGTAGGCCGAGACGAAGTTGTTGATCCGCGTCGTGACCGCAGCGTTGTCATAGCCGATCGACAGCGTGACGGGCTCGCCATCGGTCTCCTTGGCGAGCGTCAGGGTCACTCCATCGATGGCGTTCGCGACCGAGTTGGTGGCGCTGCGCATTTCCGCGCCCGCCACGCGCACCACGGCATCCTGTGCCGCGGCGATCTCGGTGTAGTTTCCGGGTGTTGCGGCCGAATGCGCCAGCTGCACCAGGCCACCATCACCACCACTGTGCGTGACTTCGATGGTGTTCTCCGCGCCGGTGTGTGCCGACGAGAGCACCAGGCGGGTGCCGTCACTGCCGTGCACCAGGGTCGCGCGAATGCCGGGATTGTCCGCCGCCGCGTTGATGGCATCGCGGATGCCGGCGAGCGTCGAGTTCGAGTCATCGATCTCGACCGAGAAGGACTTCGTGCCCAGCGACAACGTCAGCGTGCCGGTGCCGACGGCTTCGTCCTGCCCATTGGCGAAGGCATTGGAGGTCAATTGCTGAGCTTTCGCCAGCTGCAGAATCTCTACCTGATAGCTGCCGGGCATGGCCTTCGTGGTCGCCGTCGCCGTGAGGGCCTCCTTGTCGCTGCTCGAGACGGAGCGGACGGCGAACACGTCCACGCTCCGCAGCGACGCCAGCGAGGAACGGAACGTCGACAAGGCGCCCATGAGACTGCCCACGGCGGAGATCTGCGTGGTGATGCGCTCGGACTGGCGCTTGATCTGCGCATCCTGCGGCGCGCGCTCGGCGGCCACCAGCTGCGAAACGAGCCCGATCACATCGATCTGCGAACCGCCGACAATGCCCGTCATGTTCCCATTCTCTCGTTTCGAGTCTCAGACTTTCCGGCGTACCACCTGGCCCGCCGACGTGGACGGCGCCATGCGCGGGTTCGTTCTGGACACGCCATTGCCGGGATGGCATGCACTTGCCGCTCACGCGCTATGCGCTCCATGACATCGCGCCCTCCTTCGTGGGCATACGAGTGCACGGCGCGTTGACGGCGCAAACGACGACAGGCGGCGGGCATCCTGCGATCCCCGCCGCCGGTCGTGGTCAACCTCGCCCGTAAGGGTTCGGTCATGCGTAGCTCACATCAGCCACGGAGCAGACTGAGCACGTTCTGCGGCACCGCGTTGGCCTGGGCCACCATCGCCGTACCGGCCTGCTGCAGGATCTGGGCGCGGGTCAGCGCTGCCGTTTCGGCCGCGAAGTCCGTGTCCTGAATGCGGCTGCGGGAGGCCGAGAGGTTCTCCGACACCGTCTGCAGGTTGTTGATCGTCGACTCGAAGCGGTTCTGGATGGCGCCCAGGGTGCCGCGCAGCTGGCGCACAGCCGTCAGAGCAGCATCCACGCGCAGGAT
>QGUO01000527.1 GCA_003242495.1 Pseudomonadota bacterium
GGCGCGCGATTTGCACCCCCGCCCACCGCGGCCGGCCCTGCCGTGCCTCGCGTGCGGCAGGCGGCAGGCCCCCGCCCCCGGCACGTTTTCCACCGCCACCGCGGCCGCCTCGCCACCGCCGATGCACAGCGCGGCGATGCCGCGCTTGCCGCCGCGTCGGCGCAGGGCATGCACCAGCGAGGTGAGGATGCGCGCGCCGGTGGCGCCGATCGGGTGGCCGAGCGCACAGGCGCCGCCGTTGACGTTCACCTTTGCGTGCTCGATGCCCACGTCCTGCATGGCAGCCATGGTCACACAGGCGAATGCTTCGTTCACTTCGTACAGATCGACCTCTTCGGCGCGCCAGCCGGTCTGCTCGAGCAGCCGGCGGATGGCGCCGCCCGGCGCGGTGGTGAACCATTCCGGCGCCTGGGCATGACTCGCGTAGCCGACGATGCGCGCCAGGGGCCGCAGCCCTTGACGCTGCACCAGCGCGGCGCTTGCCACCACGATGGCCGCCGCGCCATCGGAGATCGAGGAGGAGCTCGCGGCCGTGACCGTGCCCTCCTTGTTGAAGGCCGGCTTGAGGCTCGGAATTTTGGCGATGTCGCACTTGAACGGCGTCTCGTCCTGAGCGACCGTGCGCTCGCCCTTGCGGTCCTTGACGGTCACGGGCGCGATCTCTGCCTCGAAATCGCCGCCCTGCACGGCCGCCAGGGCGCGGCGCACGGACTCGGCCGCGAAGGCATCCTGCTGCTCACGCGTGAAGCCGTACTTCTGCGCCGTGGCATCCGCGAAGTGGCCCATCATCTGACCGTCGAAGGGGCTCTGCAGCCCGTCGAAGAACATGTGATCGAGCAGCTGTGCATGGCCCATGCGCAAGCCGCCGCGCGCCTTGGGCACCAGGTAGGGGGCGTTGCTCATCGATTCGATGCCGCCGGCGAGCACGGCTTGCGCGGATCCGGCGCGGATCTGGTCGGCGGCGAGCATCACGGCCTTGAGGCCCGAACCGCACATCTTGTTGACGGTGGTGGCCGGCACGCTGGGCGGCACCCCGGCGGCGAGCGCCGCCTGGCGCGCAGGCGCCTGGCCGATGCCGGCCATCAGCACGCATCCGAGGATGGTTTCGTCGATCTGCTCGACGGCCAGTCCGCTGTCGGCGAGTGCGGCACGGGCGGCGGCCGCGCCCAGCTGCGGCGCAGTGAGCGCGCTCAACGAGCCCTGGAATGCACCGATGGGTGTGCGCCGTGCGGCGACGAGGAAAACGTCATGGCTCATGGTGCATGCTCCTGGCTTGCTTGAACGTCGAGTCACCGCCTGGGCGCCGAGGTCTCACGGGGCAGGCGCCGCCGTGTCCGGCATCGAGTCAGGCCGCGAGCGCCGGGACGCCCGCGCCGCTGTCGCGCCGCCTCACCGTCGCCTGGGGTCATTATACGTGTACGTGAGCCGGATACGCCCGATGGCCGCAATCCGTTCGGCGGCGAGTCGATCGGCGGCCTGCCATGTGGGGATGTTCTCGGCGGCGGCACGCGTGAGGATGCGCGAGATGATGCCGTGGATGCGCGCCACGCTGCGCAGCGCCCGCTCCTCGTCGTAACCTTCGAGCTCCACCGCGCTGTTCATCAGGCCGCCGGCGTTGATGGCGTAGTCCGGTGCATACAAGATGCCGCGCCGCTCGAGCTCGGTGCCGAACTCCGCGGACTCGAGCTGATGGTTGGCACCGCCGGCCACGATGGCGCAGCGCAGTCGCGGCACCGTGTCCTCGTTGATGACCGCGCTCATTGCACAGGGCGAGAACACATCCGCCTCGACATCGTAGATCTGCGCCATCGGCACGGCTTCGGCGCCGCACTCGTCGACCACCTGTTCCACGCGTTCCTCGTTGATGTCCGTGACGAACACCTTGGCGCCGGATTCACAGAGCAGGCGGGTGAGGTGGTAACCCACCTGGCCGGCCCCTTGCACCGCAAAGCTGGCCCGGCTGAGGTCGGCGTGTCCGAACTTGAATTGCATACAGGCCCGGATCCCGTGCAGCGTGCCGAGCGCCGTGAAGCGCGACGGATCGCCGCTGCCGCCGTGAACTTGATCGACACCGACCACGAACCCGGTCTCCTGGTGGATGAGATCCATGTCCTCCACATTGGTGCCCACGTCCTCGGCGGTGATGTAGCGGCCGCCGAGCGAATCGATGAAACGCCCCAGGCCGCGGAACAGCGCCTCACTCTTGTCGGTCTCCGGATTGCCGATCAACACGGCCTTGGCCCCGCCCAGATTGAGCCCCGCGATGGCGGCCTTGTAGGTCATCTCCTTCGAGTGGCGCAGCACGTCGCGCAGTGCATCGGCCTCGTTCGCATAAGGCCACATTCTGAGCCCGCCGATGGCAGGTCCCAGCACGGTGCTATGGATGGCGATGATGCAGCGAAGGGCCGAGTCCCGATCGTGGAAATAGACCACTTGTTCGTGGCCGGACTCGGCAAGGGTCTCGAAAAGGCTCATCGGCAAACTCTCCACGGACGCGTGAGATGACGGCCTGGACAAGAT
>QGUO01000109.1 GCA_003242495.1 Pseudomonadota bacterium
CGCGTCGCCGATCAGCAGCAGGCGGTCGCGGTATGACCACTGCGCGCAGTGCACGGTCCCGAGGATGCCGGTCGGTCTGCGCAGCACCTGGGCAGCGGCATCCGGAATCAGCCGCAGCGCATCCGGGAAGTGCTCCGCGAAAAACGCCTCGACGGCCTCCGGCTCAGCGAGCGCCGCGAAGCTCGACGCGCCGCTGTTTGCCAGAAACAGCGTGACAGTGAAGCTGCCGTCGAGATTGGGCAGGGCGATCAGCATGAAGCCCCCGCGCGGCCAGATATGCAGCGCCCCGGGTTCCATCTGGTAGCGCCCGGCGGCGTCGGCCGGCATCACCAGCTCCTTGTAGCCGTGCTCGAGCAGGTCTTCGGTGCAGTGCACGCCGAGCTGCTCGACCAGGGACCGGCGCAGCGCCGAGCCGGCGCCGTCGGCGGCAATGACGTGCTCCATCGGCAAGGTGTGCACCGCGCCGCTCGCTTCGTCACGCACGTGCAGCTCACCGGCCGCGAGGTCGCCGCCCACGACCGTGTGTCGGAAGTGGACCTCGACGCCGGCGGCTTCGGCGGCATCGAGGAGCACGCGGTTCAACCCCGGGCGCGACACCGAGTAGATGTGCTCGCCGTGTTGTCCATAAGGCAGGAAGGCGAGCTCGCCGCGCTCGTCGTGCAACATCCGGCCGGCCATCGGAATGAGCAGCGGCTGCACTCGGTCCATGAGCCCCGCGGCTTCGAGTGCCACCATCCCGCGGGCGGCGAGCGCGAGATTGATGGAGCGGCCCGCGGGCAGTGTCTCGCGGCGCAGATCGGGCAGCCGCTCGAAGACGCGCACCCGATGACCGCGCCGCGCGAGCAGGGCCGCCATGAGGGAGCCGGCCAGCCCGGCCCCGGCGATGGTGACGCTTCGTCCGCTCATGGCGCGCAAGGTCGCATTGTGGCGGTGGCCGAACGTCCCCGGCGTCGCGGCGTTCCGGCGCGGCCGGGGGGCGCACCGCTGGCGACGCTTCGGTCGGATCTGCGGTTCAGCATACGACTCACAGCAGTGCTTTGAGCGCGGCGACGAAATCCCATACTTCGGTGAACGTGTTGTACAGCGGAACGGGTGCGACGCGGATCACGTCCGGCTCGCGCCAGTCGCACACCATGCCGCGGTCGGTGAGCGCATCGTGGATGGCGCGCGCCTCGTGCGGGGCGCGGTTCAGGCGCAGCGAGAGTTGACAGCCGCGGGCGTCGGCTTCATCGGGCGTCAGGATGCTGACCGCCTCATAGACATGCTCACGCAGCAACGCGACCAGATAGGCCGTGAGGTCGAGCGACTTGCGGCGCAGGGCAGCCATGCCGGCCGCTTCGAACAGCTCGAGAGAGGCGAGCAGCGGCGCGGCGGACAGGATCGGCGGATTCGAGATCTGCCAGCCTTCGGCCCCCGGCAGGGGGCTGAAGGCCTGGGGCATGTCGAAGCGGGTGGCCTTGTCGTGGCCCCACCAGCCGGCGAAGCGCGGCAGGTCGGCATGCGCGTGTCGCTCGTGCACGAAGCAGCCGCCGATGGCGCCGGGACCGCCGTTCAGATACTTGTAGCCGCACCAGGCGGCGAAGTCGACGTCCCAATCGTGCAGGTTGAGCGGCACGTTGCCGATGGCGTGTGCCAGATCGAAACCGACCAGGCAGCCCTGTCGGTGTGCGCAGGCGGTAATCGCCTGCATGTCGAGGAGCTGACCGCTCAGGTATTGCACTCCGGGCAGCAGCACCACGGCGATCTCGGCGCCGTGCCGCTCGATGTGCTCGCAGATGTCCTCGGTGCGCAGCACATCCTCCCCGGCGCGCGGGGCAATCTCCACCAGCCCCTCGGCCGGGTCGAAACCGTGATGGCGGATCTGTGAGGCGACGGCATAGCGGTCCGAGGGAAAGGCACGCGCCTCGATGAGAATCTTGTGCCGCGCGCGCGTCGGGCGATAGAAACCGGCGAGCAGCAAATGCAGGTTCACCGTGAGCGAGTTCATCGCCACGACCTCGATCGGCTGTGCGCCCGCGAGCTCGGCGAAGCCCTGGGTGAGCTGCTCGTGATACGCGACCCAGGGGCGCGGACCCGTGAAATGCCCCGCGACGCCCTCGCGCGCCCAGGCCTCCAGCTCCTCGGTCACGATGGCGGCCGCCCGCTTGGGCGCGAGGCCCAGCGAATGACCGCAGAAGTACACGCGCGGCGAGCCGTCGGGGCCCAGCGGCAGATGGAACTCGGCGCGCAGCGGGGCGAGCGGATCGGCGGCGTCGAGCTTTTCGGCGACGGTGCGGTCGGAGGCAGTCTTCATGCTTCGTGCAGGGGAAAAATGACGGGGCGGCTCGGCGCAGCGTCCGCGACGAACGGCGCCACCTGCAGATTGAGCAGGTAGAGCCCGTCGGGGATGGCTGCGTCGATGTACGCCAGCTCGGTGATGGTGGCATTGGACCGGGTTGCATGGCTCGCGTCCACCTCGCCCGGCGGTGCGCCCCAGAACAGGCGATGGCCGTGCAGCCGGCCTTCGTCGTGCGCGCGATCGACGGACGGCAGGTCCACGACGAGGTGACGCACGCCGCCGGCCACGAGCCAGGCGATCGCCGCGGCGCTGAAGTAGGGCGGCAGCGCCGCATCATGATCGCGCCACTGCTTGTCGACGGGGTTGGGCAAGGTGCGCACGATGAGCCCCGGACAATCCGGCGCCGCCTGCGACGGTCTCACGCCGGCCAGCCCTGACGATTCCAGCGCCGCACGCACGCCGTCCTGGAGCGCCGCGCGGGTGATCAACCAGTCGTCGGGGTGTGGTGCGGGCTGCGAGCGCTCGTCGGTGTCTCGCGCGCGCTGCGGGGCGACCGAGACCAGCAGGGCGATGACCAGGTGCTCGCCGGCCGCCTCGCGCACCGAGAGGGGCGTTCGGGTGATATGGCCGACACACTCGGTATGGGTGCCGTTGCAATGCGGCGTGAGCGTGTACGTGGCGCAGTTGCAGCTGCCGCCGCGTGCCACCGCGCCGATGAATGCACCGGCCTGCAAGGGGTGTGCGCTGGCAGGCGGCGCTGCGAAGAAACGTGGCTGCTCGGCGTCGAAACGCAGCGGGATCGACAGGTCGTGCGCCCCTTGCAGGTCCGCCGCGAAGCGGCGTCCGGCGAGTTCGACGTACAGGATGCTAGCGCTCCGGCATGACATGACCGCAGGCCCGGCACGTGCGGTGCTCGATCGAGCCGTAGAAGCGCTCGAACACCGGCGGCAGCTGCGCCACGATGTCGCTCACGTGCAGATACTCGGAATACAGCGGGTGGTCGCAGCGCTCGCAGAACCAGAGAAAACCGTCCTTTTCCTCGGGCCGGCGCTGGCGCTCGATCACCAGGCCCACGGTGTCGGCGAAGCGTTGCGGCGAATGGGGCACGTGGGGCGGTAGCAGCAGGATTTCGCCCTCACGAATGGGGATGTCGACGCGCTTGCCGTCCTGGATGGTCCGCAGCAGCATGTCGCCTTCGAGCTGGTAGAAGAATTCCTCGCCCGGGTCGTCGTGATAGTCGGTGCGGGAGTTCGGCCCGCCGACCACCATGATGATGAACTCGGAGTCGCGGAACACCTGGCGGTTGCACACCGGCGGCTTGAGGAATTCGCGGTGCTCGTCGATCCATCTTTGAAAATCGAACGGCTTGAGCGCTTTCATGCGGCCAAGTATAGCCGAGGGCGGTCTCAATCCCCGATTCTCAAGCCCGAGGATGAGCAGGGCACGTACACGGGCTCGCCGGGTGCGTCCAGCCGGACGGCGCACAGTGCGTTGCCCCATACGCAGCCGGTGTCGATGCTCAGCACGCCGTCGCTGTCGTGATAACCCAGCGCCGACCAGTGGCCGCACACGATCCTCATGGAGCGGGACCGGCGGTCCGGCACGCGGAACCAGGGCAGCACGCCCGGCGGCGCGTCCTGCGGGGTGCCCTTGTACTTCAGCTCCAGCGTGCCGTCGGCGCGGCAGAAGCGCAGGCGGGTCAGGCAGTTGGTAATGAATCGCAGCCGCTCGAAGCCGGCCAGGTCCGGTGACCAGCGGCGCGGCTCGTCACCGTACATGCGGGTGAGGAGCGTCACGCAGCGCTCGCGGTCGCGCAGGGCGTCTTCGAGCTCGCGGGCGCAGGCGCGTGCGGTCTCGAGGTCCCATTGCGGCGGCAGGCCGGCATGCACCATGGTGATGCCAAGCGTCGGATCGTGATGCAGCATCGGGCGGTGGCGCAGCCACTCGAGCAACTCGTCGCGATCCGGGGCACGCAGAATGTCCTCGAGCGTGTCCTTGGACTTGAGCGGCGCACCGGCGAGCGCCACCGCGAGCAGGTGCAGATCGTGGTTGCCGAGCACGCTCACCGCCGCGGCGCCCAGCGCCTTCACCTTGCGCAGCACCTCGAGCGAGCGCGGCCCGCGGTTGACCAGGTCGCCGACCAACCACAGGCGATCGCGTGCCGGATCGAAGCGGATGCGCTCGAGGAGCTGCTCGAACTCTGCGGCGCAGCCCTGAATGTCACCGATGGCGTAGAGCATGGAGCACCTGGAACGCCGGGCGAGCCGTACCCGATCCACCCAGTCCGGCCCGCGGGGCGCGCCTCAATGCAGCAGTCCCGGCATGGCCAGGGTGAACGGCGGGATGGGCGCATCGAAATGGGCGCCATCGTCGGCGACCATCCCATAGCTGCCCTGCATGGAACCGACCGGCGTCTCGATCACGGCGCCGCTGGAGTAGCGAAAGCCCTGGCCGGGGAGGAGATACGGCTGCTCCCCGACCACGCCCTCGCCGCGTACTTCCCGCACCTTGCCGTTCGCGTCGGTAATGACCCAGTGCCGGGTGAGCAGCCGGGCCGGTACCTGGCCCTCGTTGCGGATGGTGATGGTGTAGGCGAACGCGTAGTGACTCTCGTCGGGTCTGGACTGGTCGCTGACGTAGTTGGCGCTGACGTCGATACGGATCTTGTGGATGGGGTCTGTCATGGGTCGTGTGTCAATGCAGGCGTACTGCGAGCACGTCGCATGGCGCGGCATGCAGAATGGTATCTTCCGTGAAGTTCAGCAGCATCGCCAGACCGTGACGCTCGCGGCTGCCGAGCACGATGAGGTCCGCGTCGAGTCGCTGTGCCGAGCGCACGATCTCGGTCTTGATGCTGCCGGTTTCCACGATCTGCCGGGCGTGCGGCAGATCGAGCTGCGCAGCCAGCTCGGCGAGCTTGGCCCGTGCGCGCGCGACCAGGTCCGTCTCGATCTGCACCGTGGGCAGCAGGGCTTCACCCATCGGCTCGATGGGCACGTATTCGACCACATGCAACAGGGTGATGGTCGCGTCGTAACATGCGGCGATCGCCTTGGCGCGTTCTCCGATGACGCGGCTGTCCTCGGACAGGTCGACGGCCAGCAAAACGTTCTTGTACGGACGCATGGCGTTGTTTCCCCCCGGACTTCACGCGCCGGATGTCCACTCGGCCGGGTGCACCTCGGGCATCGGCCGCAGCGACCCGCGCCCGGCATGCAACCGGCGTCCAGGCGCTGACCTGGCCCGGCGACACCCCGCGCGCCCGATCCATTATAGAGCCCCATCTGGATCGCGGGCGGATCACTGGAGGGCGCCGGGAGCGGGTGCCGACGGCGGACGCGGGCCGTCTCGATCCTCGGCGGCCACGTTCGCCAGCGCGGCGAATCCCTCGGGCGGCACGACCTCGGCCCGCAGGCCCGGGTCGATGCCGGCCCGGGCGATCTGCGCCTCGGTCAACAGCGGCTTCAGGGCATTGCGCAGTGTCTTGCGCCGCTGGGCGAAGCCGGCGGCCACCACGGCCGCGTAGCGGCGCGGGTCGGCCAGCCTGAAGCGCGGCGCCACCGGGTGCGGGGTGAGCCGCACGAAGCTCGACATGACCTTCGGCGGCGGACGGAACGCGCCGGGTCCGATATCGAACAGCGGTTGCACGGCCAGCCAGGGGGCCAGCATGACCGTCAGTCGGCCGTACTGGGCGCTGCCGGGCTCGGCCGCCATGCGATCGACCACTTCCTTCTGCAACATGAAATGCATGTCGATGAAGTGCTCGCGCTGCTCGATGAGCCGGAAGAGCAGCGGTGTGGAAATGTTGTAGGGCAGGTTGCCGACCGCCCGCCAGGGTGGGCCGCCGGCGCGCAGGGTCGCAAAGTCGAGCTCGAGCACGTCGCCCTCGTGGAGCTCGAGGGCGCCGCGCCCGGTGGCCGCCTCCCGTACCCGCCGGGCGGCGTCACGGTCGATTTCCACGGCCTCCAGGCGTCCGAGCCGCTCGAGCAGCGGCAGCGTGATGGCGCCCAGCCCCGGTCCGATCTCGATGAGCCGCTCCGTGGGCCGCGGGTCGATGGCGGCCACGATGCGCTGGATGACTGCGGGGTCGTGCAGGAAGTGTTGGCCGAAGCGCTTGCGGGCGAAGACTTTCATCGGCGGAAGCGTACCGGAATCCGCGGCGCGGTGGCGGTCGGCCCACGCGGCTGCGCTCCGGTTCGCCACGAGGCTCACATGGTCCCCGGTCAGCCCTCGTGAGCCTCCCCGGCGCGCTGCGCTGGCGTGCGCTCGGACAGGAAGCGGGTCGAGAGCGCGGCCAGCGCCCAAGGACCGTAGAAGGTGGCGAGACCGGCCAGAATGCCGGGCATGCCCTCGTAGATCTCCTCGTGCCAGCCGAGCTGTCGCCACAGCAGCGCGATGGCCGGGCCTGTGAGCATCATGAGCAGGGCATGCGCCTGGGTGGGCCGATGGCCGCGTGCGTAGACGACGAGCAACGGCACGAACGCCGAGGCGAGGGTCGACCACGACAAGATCACGAGGGTGAACACGCTCTGCGGCCCAACGATCGCGATACCGAGGGCGAGGGCGGTGACCAGCAGCGTGGCCCCCTTGCTGAGCCAGGTCGAATGGGTGGGGCGCAGCGCCAGATCGTGGGTGAGGGCGGCCGAGCAGCTCAACAACAGAGAATCGGCCGTGGACATGGTGGCGGCGAAAACGCCAGCGAGGATCAGCCCGACGCCCAACGGCGGCAGCAGACCTTGCGCCATCGCGGGCAGCGCCAGCTCCGGATCGAGCTCGGCCAGGCCGGGCAGGTAAATGCGCGCGAGCAGCCCGACACCGGTGGCCATGGCGTAGAACGCCGTGAAGAAGCTGTAGTACCACAGGCGCGTATGCAGCAACTGTCGCGGCGAGGCGAGCGCCATGTAGCGCACGGCCATGTGCGGCTGGCCGATGGCGCTCACCCCGGCGAACAGCCAGCCGAGCGCGAACAGCGCCATGCCGGCCGCCCCGGGTATGCGCAAGTCGCTGGGGAACCAGTCGAGATAGCCCGGTATCTCGGCGAGCCGCGCCACGGCGCCGGCGGGTCCGCCGAGGCCGATGATGGCGGTCGCCAGCAGCAGGCCCATGGCAAACAGCATCACGAAGGCCTGCGCCACGTCCGTCCAGATCGAGGCGCGAAGTCCGCCGGCCAGGCAGTAGACGACCACGATGCCCGCCACGAGCACGGCGCCGCTATGGACGTTCCAGCCGAACAGAGAGTGCAGGGCCTTGCCGCCGGCGCTGAGCTGGGCGGCGGCATAAGACCCCAGGAAGACGACAGTGAGCAATGCCGACAGCCGCCGGATCAGCACCTGCTCGGCGCCGGTCCAGCGGCTGATGAGTCCCGCGAAGCTCAGCTCGCCGGTGCGGTGCGAGGCGCGGCACAGCTCGCGGTGCACCGCCAGCGAGGCGGCGAGGTCGCCGACGATCCAACCCACCATCAGCCAGATGGCGGGCAGGCCCACCGTATAGGTGAAGCCGATGACGCCGATGAACATGTAGCCGCTGTTGTTGGTCGCGAACGCCGACAGGCCGGCGAGCACCGGGTGCACCGAGCGGCTCGCCAGGTAATAGTCCTCGGTGGTACCGCGGCTGCGCACCAGTGACGCGACGCCGACCAGCAGGAAGCCGAGCAGGCAGAACAGGAAGCTCGCGAGGACCATCTCTTTGTCCTGTGGCGCGGCCCGCAGCGTCCCGGGCCGCCGCCGTTCAGTCGCACAGCGGTCCGCTGCGCGGGACCAGGGCCGTCACGTTGCGCCGTGCGGCAATGAACTCCGGCCGCGGCTTCGCGGCGGCGTAAGGCGCGACCAGCCGGTTCGTCACGCTGTTGAACACCAGGAACACGTTCGAGCGCGGCAGCGGCGAGATGTTGCTGTTCGAGCCATACATGGCGTTGCAGTCGAACAGCACGATCTTGCCGGGCGCGCCGGTGAACGTGGTAATGCCGCCGCCCTCGTTGAACAGCCGCTCGAGGCTGCCGGGATCCGGCACGCCGTACTCCTGGCGACGCAGCGACTGCTTGTAATGGTCCTCGGGTGTTTCGCCCACGCAGCTCACGTAGCGGCGATGCGAGCCGGGAATCACCATCAGCGGGCCATTGAACCCGGTGTTCTCGGTAAGCGCGATGGACATGCTGAGCGCGCGCATGCGCGGCATGCCGTCCTCGGTGTGCCAGGTCTCGAAATCGGAGTGCCAATAGAACTCCTTGCCGAAGAAGCCTGGTTTGTAGTTGAGCCGCGACTGGTGAATGTACACCTCGTCGCCGAGCAGATACTGGGCGATGCGCACCAGCCGCTCGTCCGTGGCCAGGCGTCGGATCAGCGCGCTCTGCTCATGGATGGCGAAGATGGAGCGCAATTGCGTGCCGCCGGGCTCGCAGATGAGCGTGTCCGGGTCGATGCCGCGGGTGTCCTCGCGCAGACGCACCAGCTCCCGTTGCAAGGCGGCGAGCTCGGCCGGCTGCAGCAGGCCTTCGAGCTCGATGAAGCCGTCGCGCTCGTAACGCTCGACCATCGCCCGGTCGAGACCGGGCGGCGGCGCGCCTTTCCCGTAGACGACCGGATCGACACGGTCGACCAGCGCCGGCTCGGGGTCGAGGCGCGAGCGATAGGGATCCGTGCGCCGTGCATCGTCCGTGAGGGGTTGCGCCCGGGCAGCCACGATCAGCCCTCCACCGCGGTGGCGGTGGTCGGATACGCACCGGTGGCGTCGTGCACTTCCAGGCCGTGCAGCGGCGGATTGAACACACAGGCCAGGGTCAGCTCGGTCTCGGCGCGCAGCACGTGCTCGTCATGCTTGTCGAGGATGTAGATGGTACCTGGCTCGATGCGATGCCGTTCGCCGGTCGCGCAATCCTCGAGCTCGCCGTGGCCGCTGATGCAATACACCGATTCGAGGTGATTGCGGTAGCACATCCGTGTCTCGGTGCCGGCGTACATGGTCGTGATGTGGAACGAGAAGCCCATCCCGTCGTTGCGCAACAGGAGCCGGGTGCTTTCCCAGGTCTTGGACACCACGCGTCGCGGTGTGCGGCGCGCTTCATCGAGTCTTCTTACGATCATGAATGCAATCCTCCTGCGGCGGGCTTGCGGCCCGCGCGTGCCGCGATGGCCGCGTCGACACTGCGGGCGAGAATGTCCAGGGCTTCGTGCAGCTCCTCATCCTCGATGGTGAGCGGGCAGAGACACTTGACCACCTCGTCGCGCGGCCCGCCGGTCTCGATGATGAGACCCCGGCGAAACGCTTCGCGGCTGGTGGCCTGCGCATCGGTCTCGTGCTTGAACGCCAGGCCCTGCATCAGGCCGCGCCCCTTGACGCTCACCAGGCCGGCGTGGTGCGCGGCGATTTCGTTGAGACGCGCGGACATCACGCCGGCCTTGCGGCGCACTTCCGCGGCGAAGGTATCGTCGGACCAGAAAGCCCCGATGCTCGCGCCGGCGGTCACGAACGCGTGATGGTTGCCGCGTAAGGTG
>QGUO01000528.1 GCA_003242495.1 Pseudomonadota bacterium
TTCCCGTGGTCGGGGAGGTGTGTAAAAGAGACAGGACCGACGGGGCCCCTGTCCCGGGGGCGCGCCGGGCCCGGGGGGGACCGGCGCCCGCCGCGGCGGCGGTGGCCCGCCACATCCCCGGAGGCCGCACGCGCCGATAAAAGGCCTGCAAGGTTTGCGGGTCGGTCGCCGGCGCCAGCCAGGCCGTGGCGACCACGACGGCGCTCGACACCGCGGACATGATCGCCAGGCGCAGCCAATCCTCCTTCACCAGCACCAGCAGCGCGGGGGCGAGCAGGATGGAAACGGCCATGGCTGCGAGCTCGCAATACATGTTGATGCGCTCCCACAGCCAGCGCAGCACCAGCACCGAGCCGATCCCGGCTCCGAACAGCAGCGAAATCCGCCAGCCCTGCTGGATGGAGCCGAGATGGGCGACGATGACGAGCGCGACGGCCAACACCAACAGATTGGAGAAGCGCGCGACCCACACCAGTTCCCGGTCTCCGGCCGTCCGTCGCCGCACCCGCTCGACCCAGACCGCTTTGTAGAGGTCGTTGCTCCAGTAGCTCGCCCCCCAGTTGAGGTGGGTGTCCAGGGTCGAGGCCAGCGCAGCCAGCATGGCGGTGAGCATCAGCCCGCGCACGCCCGCCGGCAGCAACTCGTCGATGCCGCGCAGGAACAACATTTCGCGCTCGGCGATCAGCGCCTGATCCAGCTCCTGCGACCCGAGCGCCACGCCGGGCTCCGGCGGGTAGATCACCAGCAAGGCGATGACGATGGGCAGCCACAGCAGGCTGCGCAGCACGATTTGTGACAGCGTGAACACCACGGCGGCGGCGCGCGCGTCCCGGTCGGAGCGGCACGCCATGGTCCGTTGCGCCAGGTAGCCCGTGCCATCGCTGTTCGCCTGGAAGAACCACTGCAGCGCCAGCACGATCAGGAACGGCATGAGCGCCTCGTCGAGCGGAGGCAGGAAGCTCAGCGTCTGCGCCGCACGCGCCTCGCCGTAGCGTTCGGCCAGCGACGCGGGAAGCACCTCGAGCCCACCCGCCGCCCGCACCGCGAAGATGGCGTAGAGCAGGGTACCGGCCATCATGAGGCCGAACTGGCCGATGTCCGTGGACACGACGCTGCGCAATCCCCCCGTCGTCGAGTACATCGCCACGAATGCCAGCATGGCGACGATGCTGATGGCGCTATTGGTCGTGGCCCCCTCGAACGGCAGGCCGGTGGCGCCCGAGGACAGGTCCAGCCCGACCGCCGCAACCCAGCCCTGCACCGTCGAGTACAGACCGGAAGGCAGCCACACGTGCCAGGGCAGGAAGACCTCGAACAGGCGCGTGGCCGCGACCAGCACGAACGCCATCACCACGCAATTGATGAACGTTCCGTAGTAGAGCGCCTTGAGCACACGCAGGGGCAGGACACCCGCGCCGCTGTAGCGGATTTCGGTGAACTCGGCGTCAGTGAGGACGCCCGCACGGCGCCAGGCACGCCCGAGCAGGAATCCCATGACCAGGAAGGCGATGCCGTAGATCCAAAGCCGCCAGACGGACCAGATACCGCCAACCGCGATCAGCCCCGCCACCAGCAGGGGTGTGTCCGCGGCGTACTGCGTGGCGGACATGCTGGTGCCCGCTTGCCAGCCGGGCAGGCGCCGACCGGCCAGGAAGTACTCGACCAGGCTTCGTGAGGCACGCCGCCGCGCGACCAGCCCCGCGACCAGCCCGTAGACCAGGAAGACGATGACGATGGCAAGGTCGAGCATGGCTCCACGGCGGCAACGCGAAGCCATGAAACAGGAAAAGGGGGACTGAAATCAATCCAGGGCGCGGGGGGCGGACCGCGAGATCCGCCCCCTGCCGCCTACGAAAGCGTGCCGTGCACGTCGATCCGTCCCCGGCCTCGCCCGGGGTGCCGGCTCATGGCCGGGCAAGGATCAACCGACCTCGACCGCCAGCACGTTCGACAGCGCGCTCTGCTCGCCCGAGCTGGTATAGGCGCGCACCGCGAAGTAGTACGTGCCGGGCTCGAGATTTTCGACCATGAAGGTTGAGGTGCCCACGGTCGGCACGTCGATGGAGTGCGTCAGCGCCCCCTCGGTCTTGCCGTAATGGATGCGATAGCCGGCGAGATCGGTGAGCGCCTCGCCGCCCACCGACTGCGTGGGCGCGCTCCACTGCAGCGTCACGGCACCCGGTGTCGGGGCCGGCACGGGCCCACTCGGCGGCGGCGCTTGCTCGTCCGGAGCGATGACTTCGATGGTGAAGGGCGGCAACGCCGCTTGCGAGACACCGTCGCTCACCGTGATCACGATGTTGGCGTACTGGCCCTTGGCCGTGGGCGTGCCGGAGAGCGTACCGGTGACGGTGTCGAAAGTGGCCCACTCGGGACGGTTTTCCACCGAGAACGCCACGGTGCCCCCGTTTGCTTGCGCCTCGGGCGTGAACGAATAAGGCTGGCCGACCGTAGCGTGGGTGACCGGAGAGCCACCGATTTTCAATCTCGCACCGCCCTGACC
>QGUO01000110.1 GCA_003242495.1 Pseudomonadota bacterium
CACAGCTGCATCACCTGCTCCTGGTAGAGGATCACGCCGTATGTCGGCGCGAGCACCGGTTTCAAGTCCGGGTGCAGGTAATCGATCGGTCCGGTGGTCTTGCCGTGCTTGCGCGCAATGAAATCGTCCACCATGCCCGACTGCAGCGGACCGGGGCGGAACAAGGCCACGAGCGCGACGATGTCCTCGAAGCAGTCCGGCTGCAGGCGCCGGATGAGGTCCTTCATGCCACGCGACTCGAGCTGGAACACCGCGGTGGTTTCATAGCGCTTGAGCAGCTCGAACGTGGCGGCGTCGTCCATGGGCACGGCGCTGATGTCGAGCGGCGGCTCGCCCTGCTGCGCGCGCTGCTTGTTGATGATCTTCACCGCCCAGTCGATGATGGTGAGCGTGCGCAGGCCGAGGAAGTCGAACTTCACCAGGCCCACGGCCTCGACGTCGTCCTTGTCGAACTGCGTGACCACGCTCGCGCCGTTCTCGTCGCAGTAAAGCGGCGCGAAATCCGTCAACACCGAGGGCGCGATCACCACGCCGCCGGCGTGCATACCGGCATTGCGCACCAGACCCTCGAGGGACATCGCCATGTCGAGCACGGCGCGCGTCTCCTCCTCGGTCTCGTAGCGGCGCTTGAGCTCCGGCTCCTTCTCCAGCGCATCCTTCAAGGTGATGCCGAGCTCGAAGGGGATCAGCTTGGCGATGGAGTCGGCGTAGCCATAGCTCATGCCGAACACGCGCGCCACGTCGCGCACCACCGCCTTGGCGGCCATGGTGCCGTAGGTGATGATCTGCGAGACCCGCTCGCGCCCGTAGCGCTGCGCCACGTAGTCGATGACCCGGTCGCGGCCGTCCATGCAGAAGTCCACGTCGAAGTCCGGCATGGACACGCGCTCGGGATTGAGGAAGCGCTCGAACAGCAGGTCGTAGCGCAGCGGATCGAGATCGGTGATACCCAGCGCATAGGCGACCAGCGAGCCCGCGCCCGAGCCGCGCCCGGGGCCGACCGGCACACCGTTCTCGCGCGCCCAGCGGATGAAGTCGGCGACGATGAGGAAGTAGCCGGGAAACCCCATCTGGCAGATGACGTCGAGCTCGGTGGCCAGGCGCTTCAGGTATTCCTCGCGGGGAATCTCGCGGGCGCCGGGTGTTGCCGCGGCGGCGCTCGCCTGTGCCAGGCGCGCCTCGAGCCCGCGCAGGGCCTCCTCGCGCAGGAATTCCTCCGTGGTCGAGCCCGGCGGCACGGGGTAGGCCGGCAGCACCGACTTGCCGAGCTTGAGCTCGAGGTTGCAACGGCGCGCGATCTCCACCGAGTTGGCGAGCGCTTCGGGCAGGTCCTCGAAGAGCTGCGCCATTTCCTCGGGCGATTTCAGGTACTGCTGCTCGCTGTAGCGCCGCGGCCGCTTGGGATCGTCGAGCAGGGTGCCGTCATGGATGCAGACGCGCGCCTCATGGGCCTCGAAATCCTCGGGGCGCACGAAGCGCACGTCGTTGGTCGCCACCACGGGAACGCCCACCTGCGCCGCCAGGTCGAGCGCGCCCTGCAGGTACAGGTCCTCGCCGGGACGACCGGTGCGCTGCAGCTCGATGTAGTAACGGTCGCCGAACAGCGCCAACCAGCCCTCGAGCAGCGCGCGCGCGTCGCTGTCGCGTCCCGCGAGAATGGCGCGGCCGACATCCCCGTCGCGCGCCGCCGACAGCGCGATGAGTCCGCTCAGGCTCTCGCGGTTCAGCCACTCGCGACGCACCAGGGGCACGCCCCGGCGTTGATTCTCGAGATAGGAGCGGCTCACCAGGCGCGTGAGATTGCGATAGCCGGGCTCGTTCTGACACAGCAGCACCAGCCGCGACGGCTCGGCGCGCTCGCCCTCCTCGTCGAGCAGCAGGTCGACGCCGATCAACGGCTTGACCCCTGCGGCCTGCGCCGCGCGGTAGAACTTCACCATCGCAAACAGGTTGCTCTGGTCGGTGAGCGCCACCGCCGGCATGCGCGCCTGCACGACGGCCTCCATGAGCCCGGTCGCGCCGCGTTCGCCGGTGATGCGCACGACGCTGTCGATCAGCGAGTACTCGGTGTGAAGATGCAGGTGAACGAACATCGATGCGCGGCTACCGCTGCAGCGCAGCTGCGAAAGACAGGCTCCACTGGGTGGGCGCCGGCGCCCGCAGGACATCGCGCACCGGCGCGAAGCTGCGACGATGCACCGGGCTCGGCCCGAAGCGCTCGAGCGCCTCGAAGTGCTGCGGCGTCGGATAACCCTTGTGGACCGCGAAGCCGTACTGCGGATAGTGCCGATCGAACGTCGTCATGATCTCGTCGCGAGCGACCTTCGCGAGGATGGATGCCGCACCGATGTTGGTCCGCAGACCATCGCCCTGCACGATGGCGCGCGCGGTGCACTTGAACCACAGGCCATCCAGCGAGGGACAGCGATTGCCGTCGACCAGGATCTCGGAGGGCGGCACGCGCAGGCCCGCCAGCGCCCGGCGCATGGCCAGGAAGGTCGCCTGCAGGATGTTGAGCGCGTCGATCTCCTCGACGTCCGCCCAGGCGACCGCCCAGGCGCGCGCCTGGCGCCGGATCTTCGCCGCCAGCGCGATTCGTTCCTGCGGCTCGAGTTGCTTGGAGTCGCGGATGCCGCGCACCGGGCGCCGCGGATCGAGAATCACCGCGGCGGCCACCACCGGCCCGGCGAGCGGTCCGCGCCCTGCTTCGTCCACGCCCGCCGTCAGGCGCACAGGCGAGAAGCGTTGTACCGGCAGCTCGGGCCCCTCTGTCGTCATCGATCGCCTCAACGTCAGCCGCTGAGTCGCGCCAGGGGCCCGATCAGCGATTCATGAGTGTCAGGATGGCCTCGGCGGCGCGCGCACTGGCGTTGCGCCGCAGGCGTTGGTGTATGGAGGTGAAAGTTTGCACGAGGTCGGCCCCATCGGCACGTCCCAGTTGGTCGAGCAGCGCCGGCCCGAGCACCTCCGCACGCACATCATCGTTGAAATATTCGGGCACCAGCGCCCGCCCCGCCAGCAGGTTGGGCTGTGCGAAGAACGGCGCCTTGAACAGTTTCAAGCGCTTGAGCAGGAAACTTGTCAGCGCGCCTAATCGATAGGCCACGACCATGGGCCGCTTGACGAGCGTGGCTTCCAGGGTCGCGGTGCCCGACGCCGTGAGGATGGCGTCGCTCGCGGCCATCACCTCCTGCGCCCGCCCGTCGAACAGCCGTACGTGATCGGCGACGGCGCGCGCAGCCAGCGAACGCTCGAACTCGGCGCGTGCACGCTCGCTCGCCATGGCCGCGAGGAAGCGCAGTTGCGGCTCACGCTCGAGCAGCCAGGCGGCCGTGGCCGCGAAATCCGGCCCGAGACGCGCCACTTCGCCGAGTCGACTGCCCGGCAACAGGGCAATATAGCGCTGCGACGCTGCAGATTCGAGCCCGAGCGCCCGGCGCGCCTCGCCGGCGTCCAGCTGCAGCGGAATGCGATCGGCCAGCGGGTGCCCGACGAACTCCGCACGCACGGCGTGCGCATCGTAGAACTGTTTCTCGAACGGCAGCAGACACAGCACCAGGTCCACGGCGCGGCCGATGGTGCGCACACGTCCCTGGCGCCAGGCCCAGACCTGCGGGCTGACGTACTGGACCGTGCGGATGCCCTGCGCCTTGATGAGCGGCGCCAGGCGCAGATTGAACTCCTTGGCGTCGACGCCGACGTACACGTCGGGGCGTTCGGCGAGCACGCGCTCGAGCAGCCTGCGCCGGATGCGCATCAGTCGCGGCAGGTGGGGAATGATTTCGAACAGTCCCATCACCGCGAGCTCCTCGGCGCGCTCCCAGGGCTCGCAGCCGGCGGCGATCATGCGCGGGCCGGCGATGCCCGCAAAGCGGGCCTCGGGCAGATGCGTCCGCAGCGCCTCGATGAGCTGGGCGCCGAGGTTGTCGCCGGAGGCCTCGCCGGCCACCAGGACGATGAGCGGTGTTCGCCGGGTGGCGCTCATCGGTGTGTCCGCTCGACGCCGGTTGAGTGGTTCATGTTCGACATGTTCGGTGCGACGCCTGGCTCGAAGAGGTATTTTCCGGGACGCCGTGGATCCCCGGAGGCGCCGGCGCGCGCATCCCCCTGGTCGACGACGGGTGTAATGCCTCGTTGGTCCAGGCGCCGCGCGCCGTGTTTCGAAGCCGGTTCAGCCGGCGGTCGATGCCTCGGTGCGGCGGCTGCGGCGAGCGATCCGCCGCACGCCCGGGCTCAGCGCACGATGCCGACGCGCTCGCGGCGCGGCGAGACATCGCGCAGGAACTCCACCAGCGGGACGAGTTCGGGCTGGGTGAGCGCGCGCTGCGCGAGCTCCTCCATGGCCTCGCTGAGCTTGAGGCCCGAGCGGTACAGGGTCTTGTAGGCTTCGCGCAAGTTGCGGATCTGCTCGGGCGTGAACCCGCGGCGCTTCAAGCCCTCGGCATTGACGCTGTGCGGCTCGGCGGGGCGCCCCACCGCCATCACATAGGGCGGCACGTCGCGCGTGACGGCCGTGTTGTTGGCGATGAAGGCGTGCGCACCGACCTTGCAGAACTGGTGGATGCCGGCGAAACCGCCCATGTGCACCCAGTCGCCGACCTGCGCGTGCCCGCCCAGGGTCGCGTAATTCGCGAACACGCACTTCGAGCCGATGATGGAATCGTGGCCCACGTGCGCCCCGGTCATGAACAGGTTGTCGTCGCCGATCACCGTCACGCCGCGGTCCTTGGTCGTGCCGCGGTTGATGGTGCAGTTCTCGCGGAACACGTTGCGATCGCCGATCTCGAGCCGCGTCGGCTCGCCGCGATACTTCAGGTCCTGCGGCGCCGCCCCGATCGAGGCGAACTGGAAAATGTTGTTCTCGCGCCCGATGCGCGTCGGCCCTTCGATGACGGCATGCGGTCCGACGCGACTGCCTGCGCCAATGCTCACGCCCGGACCGATCACGGCGTAGGCGCCGATCTCCACGTCGGGCGCGATGATCGCGTCGTCCGCGACGATGGCTGTGGAATGGATCGCCATGGCTAATGGCCCGCCCGCGGTTCGCGGCTCACCGGGTCTCCCCGGGGGCCACCATCATTTCCGCGCTCACGGCTTCCTCGCCGTCCACCTCGGCGCGCGTGGAGAATTTCCAGATGCCCCGCAACGAGCGCTCGAGCCGCGCCGTCATCACCAGCTGATCGCCCGGGCCGACCGGCCGGCGGAAGCGCGCCTTGTCGATGCCCACGAAATACAGCTGGCGCTCCTCGTCCGGGTACACGCCGGCGGTGACGAACGCCAGGATGCCCGCGGTCTGCGCCAGCGCCTCGAGCATGATGACCCCGGGCAGCACCGGACGGTGCGGGAAATGGCCGGGAAAAAACGGCTCGTTGACGGTGACGTTCTTCAGCGCGCGGATCGACTCGCCGGCGCGGCAATCGAGCACACGATCCACCAGCAGGAACGGGTAGCGGTGCGGGAGCCGGCGCATCACCTCATGAATGTCCATGGTGAGCGCGGGCGTCGGCGCGGTCGAGATTTCGTCGGTCATTCTTGTTCCAGCATCCTCAAGGTCGGTATGGGAGTCTACCCGGCTGAGTGGTGCGCCGGCCGGGACGGCACGCACGCTTTTCCCTGCCGGTCGCGCGCTGCGCGCGCCGGCGCTCACCCGGCGCCTGCAGGGCCTCTCCCGGCCACGTGCATCTGCGCCGCTCAGGACTGGCCGTTGCGCAGGCTGCGGATCAGTCCGAGGAGTTGGCGCGCCAGCTCGTCGAGCTGGTGGAAGCGCGCGGCATTTTTGCGGAATCGAGCCGTTTCGTCGATAGGCAGGCCGCCCGAATACGTACCCGGCTTTCGGATGTTACCGGTCACCAGCGACTTCCCTGTCACGGTTACGTCATCACAGATGGTCAGGTGTCCGGCGATCCCCGTCTGTCCGCCGAACATGCAGCGCGCGCCGATTTTGGTGCTGCCGGAGACCCCGCTGCAGGCGGCCAGCGCCGTGTGCGGACCGATGTGCACGTTGTGGCCGATCTGCACCAGGTTGTCGAGCTTGACCCCGTCGCCGATCACCGTGTCCTCGATGGCGCCGCGGTCCACCGTGGTGTTGGCGCCGATCTCGACGTCATTGCCGATGCGCACGCTGCCGATTTGCGGGATTTTCACCAGCCCTTCGCGATCGGGCGCGAAACCGAAACCGTCCGCGCCGATCACCGCACCCGGATGCAGGAGACAGCGCTCGCCGACGCGCACCCCTGGGCACAGCGTCACGTTGGCCACCAGGCGCGTATCGGCGCCGATCTCGGCGTCGCGCATCACCACGCAGCCCGGGCCGATCGCGACCCGCGGACCGATGCGCGCGCCCGCCTGCACCACGGCGTTGGCGCCGATGTGGGCACTGGGGTCGACCTGCGCGCGCGGGTCCACGACCGCGCCGGGGTCCACCCCCGGCTCGAAGACCGGCGGCGGATGCAGCAGCCCGGCGATGCGCGCGTACACCGCGTAAGGATTGTTTGCCAGCAGCGCCGGGACCGGGCATTCGGCCGCGTACTGCGGATCGAGCACCACGGCGCCGGCGCGCGTGCCCGCCAGGAATCGCCGCCAGCGCGGGTTGGCGAGAAAGGCCACCGCGTCGGCATCGGCGTGCTCCAGCGAGGCCACGCGCGAGACGCGCACCTCGGGATCGCCCTGCAGGGCGACACCGAAGCGCACCGCAAGCTCACCCAGGGTGATGCTCATGTCCGCATCTCGCGGCGTCGGCGCCGGGCTACTGTGACCGGTTGCTGGACTTGAAGCGCTGCTGCAGGGCGCCCAGCACCTGGGCGGTGATGTCGATGGACTCGTTCACGTACAGCACACCATCGCCCACCACCAGGTCGTAGTTGCCGGCGCGTGCGAAGGCCTGCACTTCCTGCAGCAGCGAGGCCTGGAGCTTGCCCAGTTCCTCGTTACGCCGCAGGTTCAGATCCTCGACGTACTCGTTCTGCTTGCGGGCGAGATCGCGCTGGCCGTCACGCAACTCCTTCTCGGCATTGCGCCGCTCGTTCTCGGCCATCACTGCGCCATCGCGTTGCAGCCGTTCCTCCTTCTCCTTCAGGTCCTTCTGCGATGCCAGGATCTCACGCTGGCGCGGTGCGAACTCGTCCTGCAGTGCCTGCATGGCCGCCTTGGCCTGCGGTGCTTCCTGCAGCAGCCGGGGCACGTTCACTACGCCGATCTTCATCTGTGCCTGGGCAGCGCCCAGCGGCGCGAGCGACGCCAGTGCCGCCGCCAGAACCCATCCCGAAACGCTCAACCGTGTCATGTGCGCTCGACCTCGATTTGACAGATACCACGTTGAACCATGCCCGAGACGGCGCAACCCGCAGGTCCGGACACCGGCTCGACTCCTCAGAACGCCTGTCCGATGGAGAATTGAAAGCCCTCGGTCTCGTCTCCCCAGCTGAACGGCGTGGCATCCTTCTTCTTGAGCGGCACGGCGTAGCTGAAGCGGAACACGCCGAGCGGGGCAAGCCACTGTACCGCGACACCCGCCGAATGCCTGAGCTCATCATAACTGAACCGGTAGTCGACGGGCGGACGCGGCGAACCGTCCTCCTGGGGAGGACCGACGAAATCGATGTCCTCCGTGGAGAACACGTTGCCGATATCGTAGAACAGGCTGAAGCGCGCGCTGTTGCGCCATTTCTCCGGCATTGGCAGCAGCAGCTCGGTCTGGGCGATGGTCTTGAGGTTGCCGCCGTAGGGTCGACCGAAGAAGTCCTTCGGCCCCAGCCGGCTCTCGCGAAAGCCGCGCACGCTCTCCGGCCCGCCGGCAAAGAACTGCCGGTACGGCGGCACGGCGGTGGTGTCGCCGAGGCCTTCGCCGTAGCCGATCTCGACGTTGAACATCAAGGTGAAGTCGCGCCAGATCGGCACGAACTGCAGATAGTCGTACGAGGCCGTCCAGAACTCGATGTCGCTGCCCGGCAGGGTGTAGCCGATGTTGAAGCGATGGCGCATGCCGCGATCGGCGAAGATGGCGCGGTTGCGGGAATCGTAGCGCCAGCCGGCGTTGAGCTCGTAGGTGTTGAACTTGGTGGTGAACACCGAGTACTGCGAGGTCGTGCCGGGGAAGATGACCATCTCGTCGGAGCGGCCGTTGTTGCGTACCCAGTCGATGGCCTCGGGCGCGCTCGAGCCCTCGCTGGTCACGAGCTCGGCCTGCTGCACCGACAGCCCGAAGCCGAGGTACTGGTACTCGCTGATCGGGAAGTCGTAGTTGAGCCCGGCGGCCGCCGTGGTGGTGTCGAAGGTCGAGGATGCCGAGGTGAACTGTGTGATGTCGCGATAGCTCAGCGAGACCGTACGCTGCACACCGTCGATGGTGGTGTACGGGTCGGTATGCGAGAAGCTGTAGCTCGTATAGTACCGGCCGCGGTTGATGTCGGCGGCCACGCGCGTGCCGGTGCCCATGAAGTTCGAGTGCACGAAGTTGCCGTTCAGGATCACCGACTGGGCGGCGGAGTAGCCGATGCCGCCGCCGAACTGACCGGGCAGGCCCTCCTTGATCTCGAAATCCACGTCCACCATGTCCGGCTGACCGGGCGTCGGATTGGTCTCGACCTGCACGTCCTCGATGAACGGCAGCCGCTGAATACGCTGCTTGGAGCGCTCCACGGCGGCATTGGACAGGTAGGCGCCCTCGAGCTGTCGCATCTCGCGGCGGAACACCTCGTCGTTCACGCCCGAGGTGCCGTTGAAGTTGATGCGCCGCACGTAGACGCGGTTCTTCGGATCGACCACGAAGGTCAGGGTGATCTCCTTGGTCTCGGGATTCGGCTGCGGTACGGGGTCGATGGTGGCGAAGGCGTAGCCGTCGAGGCCCAGGCGCAGCTTCATCGCCTCGGCCGAGTTGGTGATCAGGCGTCGCGAGAAGGTGTCGCCCGGCCGGATGAACAGCAGCCGGCGCAGCTCCGATTCCGGCACCACCATGTTGCCCGCGAGACGCACCTCCGAGACGGTGTAGACGTCGCCTTCGTCGACGTTCACCGTGATGAAGATGTCGTCCTTCTCGGGGGCGATGGCCACCTGCGTGGAGGTCACCTGGAAGTTCGCGTAGCCGCGATCCATGTAGAAGGAGCGCAGCGTCTCGAGGTCGCCGGAGAGCGCCTCGCGCGCATAGCGGTCGTCCTGGCGGTACCAGGACAGCCAGTTCGGGGTCTTCAACGTGAACTGCTCGAGCAGTTCCTCGTCCGAGAATGCGGTGTTGCCCGCAATGTTGATCTGGCGGATGCGGGCACGCTTGCCTTCGTTGATCTCGATGGCGAGCTTGACCTTGTTGCCGGGCACCTCCTCGACCTTGGTCTCGACCCGCACCGCGTACTTGCCACGCGAGAAGTATTGATCGGTCAGGTATTGCTCGACTTCGTCGAGCACCGACTGGTCGAAGGTGCGGCCGGTGGCCAGGCCGACGTTGCGCAGCGAACGGGCGAGGTCCTCGGTCTTGATGTCCTTGTTGCCGGTGATCTCGAAGCTTTCGATCGATGGCCGCTCGAGCACCGCCACCACCAGGGTGCCGCCGTCGCGACGCAGCTCGACGTCGCGGAAAAAGCCCGTGTCGTACAGCGCGCGCAGCGCCTCGGCGATACGCCGCGAGTCGAGCTCGTCGCCGATGTTCACCGGCAGGTAGTTGTACACCGTGCCTTCGGAGATGCGCTGCAGTCCCTCGATGCGGATGTCGCCGACGACGAAGCGCTCACCGCTCGTCTGTCCGGCGAGCGGCTCGGCCGGCTGCGCGAGCTG
>QGUO01000529.1 GCA_003242495.1 Pseudomonadota bacterium
TATTCGAGGTGCGCCACCGCCTCGGTGAGCGCCAGGAACAAGTGCAGCCCCTTGAGCTCGCGCGGGAACAGCACCGGCAGCGTTTCCGCGGCGGTCTTCGGCTCGGCACACGCCTGCGCGAGCGCCGCGAGTTGCTCGTGGTGGTGCCGGCGCAGATCGTCCGCGCGCTGGCGCAGGCCGTAGAAGGGCATGCCGTGGGAGGGCAGCACCAGGGTATCGTCATCGAGGGCGGCGAGCCGCTCGAGCGACTCGAGATAGGTGCCCAGCGGATTGCCGTCATCATTGCGCCAGGTCAAGCCGATGTTCGGCGAGATGCCCGGGAGCACCTGGTCGCCGCTGATCAGGACGCGCGTCGCGGGCTGGAACAGGCACAGATGCCCTTCGGCGTGACCGCCGGTTTCCAGTGCCCGCCAGGTCCCGCCCAGGAAGGGCAGCACCTCGTCATCGGCGACGAAGCGCTCGACGTGCGGCATGCCGCTCGCCAAATGGTCGAAGCGCCGTGCGCCGGACATCGGGCGCAGCGACTCGCCATCGGTCACCCCGTGGGCGCGGAAAAAGGCTTCGGCCTCCCGAGCGCATCGCGGCTCGTCGTCGAGCCATGCCAACGCCAGCTCGTGCGTTCGCCGCGACATCAGGACCGGCGCACCGTGGCGCCGCTGCAGCCAGCCGGCCAGGCCGATGTGGTCCGGATGAACGTGGGTGATCAGGATGGCCCGCAGCGGTCGGTCCACCAGGTGCGCGGCCTCGAGCGCCTTCCAGGCGGCCCGCGCCGTATCGGCCGACATGCCCGTATCGATGACCACACAACCGTCAGGCGTGTCCAGCAGCCACACATTGATGTGATTGAGGTCGATCGGCAACGGGATACGCGTCCAGCGCACGCCCGGAGCCACCGCACGAATCTCGCCAACGCGCGGGGCGGGCACATCGACATAGCGCAGGCGCGTCGCAGCGGAGGCGAACGCCTCCCCTTCCGTCGTCACGCTGCGTGCTGGGTCGGATGCAACAAAAGAACCCGTGGATTGCTCGGACATCGCCGGCACCGATCGTAAGGTGTCGAGTATCATGCGGCTTCGACCGCCAAAGGTGAACCTCCAATGCCTCGACGCAGTTCCGCATGGATTCGGCCCGCCGTCTGCCTGCTCACCGCTCTGCTCGCGATCGGGCGGGCCGCGGCCGCATCCACCGAGCAGGCATTGGTCGAGTTCGTCGAGCAGCACACGGGCGAGGCGCTCGAGCTCATCGAGAAATCGGTGAACATCAACAGCGGCACCATGAATTTCGCCGGCGTGCGTCAGGTCGGCGAGCTGCTGCGGCCGTATTTCGCCGCGCTTGGATTCGAGGTGCGCTGGGTCGACGGCGCGCCGTTCGGCCGCGCCGGCCATCTGATCGCCGAGCGCGCAGGCACGGGTCCGCACGTGCTGCTCATCGGTCATCTCGACACGGTGTTCGAGCCGACCAGCTCGTTTCAACGCTTCGAGCGCATCGATGCGCAGACCGCACGTGGGCCGGGCATTGCCGACATGAAAGGCGGTAACGTGATCGGCTTGATGGCGCTGCGCGCCCTCGCTGCAGTCGATGCGCTCGACGCTTTGCAGGTCACCGTGGTGCTCCACGGCGACGAGGAGGACGCCGGTGCGCCGTTGCACCTCGCCCGGCAGCATCTCGTCGAGGCCGCCAAGTCCGCCGACATCGCCATCGGTCTCGAGAACGCCGACGACGATCCGACGACCGCCGTCATCGCGCGACGCAGCTCGAGCAGCTGGCAGCTGCGCGTGCACGGGCGCAGCGCGCACTCCTCGCAGGTGTTCGGTGAGGACGTGGGCGCGGGCGCCATTTACGAGATCGCACGCATCCTGCACGGGTTTTACACGGAGCTCTCGGGCGAGGCGAACCTGACGTTCAATCCCGGACTGATCGTCGGTGGGGCGCAAACCGACTTCCAGGACGAGCCGCTGCGAGGACGCGCCTCGGGCAAGACCAACATCGTTGCCGGCACGGCCATCGCATCCGGCGATCTGCGCGCGCTCAGCGTGGCGCAGCGCGAGCGCGCCAAGGCACGCATGCGCCAGGTGGTCGCCGCGCACCTGCCGCATACGTCCGCGCAACTCATGTTCGAGGACAGCTATCCGCCCATGACGCCCACTGCCGGGAACGAGCGCCTGCTCGCGCTGTACGACGAGGTCAGCCGTGATCTCGGCTTCGGTCCGGTGACTGCAGTGGACCCGCGCAAGGCCGGTGCAGCCGACGTGTCGTTCGCCGCCGCTCACGTCGAGATGGCCATCGACGGGCTGGGCCTGCTCGGCGGCGATTCACATACGCCGCGGGAATACGCGGACCTGCGCACCCTGCCGCTGCAGACCAAGCGCCTGGCGGTGCTGCTCTATCGCCTGGGCCGCGGCGCGGGCACCTGACGCCGCGCGGCCCTGCACGCCTTCGCGTGGGGCGGGCCGAATGGTTTCCCGGCGGCCTGCGGTGGGGATGGGGTCGGCGTGAAGGG
>QGUO01000530.1 GCA_003242495.1 Pseudomonadota bacterium
ACACCATACGACGCGGCAGCGCTGCGCAGAATCGTACGCGAGGGATCCACGGTCGCAGCTGGCATCCCCAACGAACGCGCTCCCTCATCATTCGAGATGTGAAGGATGAGTACTTGAGCCGCCAGCTGGACATTCCAGATTTTCAGCCATATGCCGCATCGCAGCACTCGCCCGACCGGCTTAATGCTCGTTGCACCGAATCTTGGCTGGAGCAGTCACAGGGTGCACGGGACGAACGACACCTTGCCGAAAGCGCCGCTCGATTCACTAAGACAAGGCGCCCGCCGCGAACAGATCGGGAACTGACGATCGAGGCACTCCTCAAATGCACGAAAACTCGTGACTGCGCCGAGATGAAAGGGAGGCTGCAAGGAAGTGGAAATTGCTGTTGCCGGTATAAGGGGAGCATCAGAACTGCACTGGCTACATGCGTTTGGCATCGTGGACAATGACCGAAGGACACCAGCAGATATCGTCTGCCCTGCGCGCGGCTGGTGTGTATGCCCTTTCAGTCTATACGGTCGAGTCGATCTACTATCATCCTGAAGTCCAGCGACGAGTTGTTGATCGTCATGCCTCTGTGACAGGTGAGGACGCCGTCACACGCGTTGCTGCAGCAAAGGCTGCTGCCTTGAACGCCGTTCAGCCGCATGCGCAACGCATGAGTGCGCGCGCGATAGAAAAGAGGATCCGCGACCAGATCGATGCTATGCATCCAACGCTAGCGCAAATCGCAACCAGAGCTCAGTTCAGCATCACGATTGATGTCGCGGCGGAGCTTGCCTCAGAGGTAGCGACGTTTCAGGCGTTGTTCACGGAGCAGAATTTGGAGAGGATCATTTGCCGGTATCCGGTTCGAGAGACCCCAGCACTAACGCATATTGCAGTTCATTTAGGATTTCAAGATCGCCACCAGTACGAGAATGCAGTGAGAAAGTTACTTATGGATGACGAAACAGCGCTGGCGTTCGTCCGTAACTTGTTCGGCGATTTGCATGCCGACCTCAATGCATAGGGCCCCTATGCCCGGCCCGTGGCAGCACTATATTCCAGGCCTCCTGCGCCGATGCCCCTCCCACAACCACCTGACCAGGTCGGCGCTAAGTCTTTGAGTGATTATTGGGCATAACTTGTTGGGCATAACTTGGCTGGCGCGGCCGGCAGGATTCGAACCTGCGACCACCTGGTTCGAAGCCAGGTACTCTATCCAACTGAGCTACGGCCGCGGCGGACGCTATCCTACCATAGTCCCTCGCCGACACCGGGGCGCTTCGACCGGCCCGAAGCGCAAGATCGATCAAACGCGGCCGGGCTGGCCCTGGGTATAAGGGCCATGCTTCCGTGAGGCCGCCCCTATGAACCCGGTACAGAAAGCGCTCTGGTACATCGAAAGCCACTTCGGCGAGGACCTGTCCCTGGACGACATCGCCCGGGCCGCTGGGGTATCCCGCTACTACGTGACCCGGGCCTTCGGGCTGGCCATGGGCTGCTCCGTCATGCGTTACGTCCGCGGGCGTCGCCTGAGCGAAGCGGCGCGGGCGCTGATCAACGGCGCGCCGGAGATCCTCGATGTGGCGATCGACGCCGGGTACGGCTCTCACGAGGCATTCACACGGGCGTTTCGCGAACAGTTCGGGCTCACCCCCGAGGCCGTGCGCGCGCAACGCCACTTGGCCAACCTGCAACTCGTGGAGCCCATTCGCATGAACGAGCAACCCGCAGCGGACCTGCCGCCGCCCCGCATCGAAACCGGCAGGCTGATGCTCATCGCCGGCCTGAACCAGCGCTACACCTGCGAAACCAGCGCCGGGGTGCCCGCTCAATGGCAACGCTTCCTGCCCTACCTGGGCCGCATCGCCGGGCAGGTCGACGACACGGCCTATGGTCTCAACTACAACGCCGACGAGGCCGGCAACTTCGACTACCTCTGCGGCGTCGAGGTCTCGAGCTTCTCCGACCTGCCACCGGAGTTCAGCCGCGTGCGCGTGCCCGCCGCGACCTACGCGGTGTTCTCGCACGCGGGACACATCTCCGGCATCCGCCAAAGCTGGGCCGCGATCTGGGGCAAGTGGCTGCCCGAGTCAGGCTACCGCGTGGCCGACGCGCCCATGTTCGAGCGCTACGGCGAGGCGTTCGATCCACGGACGGGGCTGGGCGGTCTCGAGATCTGGATCCCGGTCGTGACCTGACCGGTGCCGGAGCACACCGCCCTGCCCCGTATCGACTGCCACCCGCCAACACCCTCTGCCGGTCGCAGCGCGCATTGGACATCCCGGCCGCTGGGCCGTCGCCGCAGGGGAATGCCCACGGCAATCCCCGGCGAAGCGTCCTGGCTCCGCGTCGGCGCGCTCACCCGGCCGAGCGCAGACGCTGGTCGATGAGCTCGATCCAGTGCCAGGTGGGCGTGGTGGTGCCTGCCTGCAGATGCGCAATGCAGCCGATGTTCGCGGAGACGAATAAGGGGGCTTCCGTGGCAGTCAGAGCCGCGAGCTTGCGCGCC
>QGUO01000531.1 GCA_003242495.1 Pseudomonadota bacterium
CGCAGGTGACGCACCGCGGGCGGATCCCCGGGGCCTTTCTCGGGCAGGGGCAGCAGTCGCGCCAGGGCCCGGACCCCTGCGTAGAACAGATGGCCATAGATATCGAGCACGGTCACGCGGTCGGGCGGCAATCGCTTGGGCGGCTTACGCTCCTCGATCCGTCCGTCCGGGAGCCGTATCAACTCCACGACCGAGACATCGGTCGACGCCCGGTTCAGGTAGAGCACCGTCGAAATCGCCACACCGAGACCGACCGCGGCTTGGATGGGCAGGATGAGCGTGCCCAGGAACGTGGCAGTGGCCGCGAACCGCGACGGCCAACCGGCCCGCCACACCGAGCCCACGTCCCGCGGCTTGATGCTCTGAATGCCGGCAATGATGAGCAGGCCCGCGAGCGCCGGCATGGCCACCTGGGACACCATCCCGGGAAACCCGATCACGATGACGCCCATCCACAATCCCGCGAACACCGCTGCCCAGCGGCGGACGGCTCCGGACACCACGTTGAGCGCCGTCGCGCCGAGCGACCCGCCGACCGGCAGGCCCTGGAAAAATGCCGAAGCAATGTTGGCGCATCCCTGGGCGATGAAGTCGCGCGACGCGCGGCTGCGTGACCCATCGGGGTTGGGTACGCTTTGGCTCACGCCCGCGCCCTGTACCAGGATGATGATGGCCAGGGACACCGCTCCGGTGAAGACCTCCAGGGCGTCGCCCACCGACGGCAGGTCCGGGATTGGAAACCCCTTTGGAATGGCGCTGACGTCTTCGACGATCTGCACGCTGTCCAGACCGAAGAACGCCACGAGCGCGGTGGGCACGGCGATGGCCACCAACGTACCCACACTGCGCAGCCGGGTGCGTTCGAGCAGCAGGGTGAGTATTACGGTGATCGCCGCCAGGCCCAGGGCGATGATGTTCACCTCGTCGAGACGCATTATCAGGTCGAACGTCTGCGTGATCCGATTGGCGCCACTCACCTCGTAACCGACCACCGTGGGCAGCTGACTGAGAATGAGCACCACGGCGATCCCGCCGAGGAAGCCCGTCATGACCGAATAGGAGACGAAGCGCGTCATCCGCGCCAGTTTCAGCAGCCCCAGACCGATGGCGAACACACCGGCCAGCGCCACCATGATGAACAGATAGCCCTCGCGCTGCTCGGCCGAGGCCCAGACCAGCGCCTGACCCGCCGTCAGCGACGCGGCGCTGGTGGTCGTGATCACCATCAATCGGGTGCTGGCGAACAATCCGCCGACGATCGGCCCGACCATGGCGGCGTACAGGCCGCAAATGGGATTGACACCCGCCAGCAATCCGCTGGCCATGCCGTCGGGCACACTGGCGATGGTCACGGTCAATCCGGCGAGTGCGTCCTTGCGCAGCGACTTCCGTCGCGCTTCTCTCGCCACCCGCCGGCGAGCGTTGACCACCGCCTCACGCAGTTGGCGAACGCCTGGCAGGTGGACGTCCGGCGCCAGGTCGGTATGCAGACTGGACTCGAGGTCGTCACGATTCATCGTCAACCCCGGTCCTCACGGTGACCACCAGCGGCGGAAGAACAGATAGAGGCCCCAGCCCAAAAGGGCCAGCAGCAGACACAGCCCGACGAACCAGAGCGGGTGGCGCATACCCAGGACGTTTCCGGCAAGGGTGCTGATATTGCCGCCGAAAAGCCCGGCGATCAGGCCGTCGTGCGGCCGCCAACGTTCGAGCGCTTGCGGATCGAGAAGCCGAGCGCCGCCGCGACCATCCAGCAGCCAGCCGGGCGGTGCGTCGCGATGATCTCGATCAATCATTGCCATTCCCTCGAGCACCCCACGGGTGGCGGGCAACGCCCGACGCCTGCGGTCTGCACGACGCGGACGCCGGATGGAGGCCGGACGGCGTGTGTCCCGCCCCTTCCCGCTTGCATCGACATAGCTGGGCACCCCTCGGATCGGCGGCCTGCCGAGGCGCGATCCTGTTACGAACGGTGCCAAGCCGAGGGACGGTCGCGAGCGGCCCGAGGTTCCACCGAACGGCCATGCACGCGGGATTCGAGTGCGTTGCGACGCGTGGCAGGGCCGACGGCCGAGTGCGCGAGATTCGATGACGGTGCGTCGGTGGGACGGGCGCTGGACACACCGCCGTGCCCCCGGAAAGCTAGGCCCCTCCGCTCCACCCGAGGTCTGCTGCGCTCATGGCTGGACTCATGCCCCCCACGCCTTCGCTCGGCATCACCCCATCCCCCCTGAATTCACTCACCGCCGACGTGCCTGTGCGGCCATGAGCGCGCGCCACGCCTCGGCGCGGGGACTGCTCGTGCCATCGCGCAATTGCTGGCGCATCGAGCGTGCGCATCGGCTGGCTTTTCTCATCGATGCTGCCGCGTACTTCGCGGCGGCCCGCTCGGCGATCGCGCAGGAAGGGCGAACGGGGTTAATGGTGGGCGGGGATTGCGAAACCGCAATTCAACGGGGCCTGACGGGTGTCGGTTCTTTTAACAATTTCCGAGC
>QGUO01000532.1 GCA_003242495.1 Pseudomonadota bacterium
GATGCAGCGCGTGCAGGCGCTGCTCGACGGGGGCGCGCGTCGTGAATGAGCGCGTGGTTGCCGCGTGGCGCGTGCTGCCGGACTACCTCAGCGAGCACGTCATCCTGAGCGCGTCCGCGCTCGCGCTGGGGCTGGCCATCAGTCTTCCGCTGATCGTTGCGGCGCTGCGCAGCGGGCGCCTGCGTTGGGTGGTGCTGGCGATCGCCAGCCTGATCCAGACCATCCCGAGCCTGGCACTGCTGGCCTTGTTCTATCCGCTGCTGCTGGCGCTCTCGGCGCTGTCACAGAGTCTGTTCGGGCAGGGCTTCTCGGCGCTGGGCTTCTTGCCCTCGCTGCTGGCGCTGACGCTCTATTCGATGCTGCCCATCGTGCGCAACGGCGTCACTGCGATCGTCAACCTGGATCCGGATGTCATCGAGGCGGCGCGCGGCGTCGGCATGACGGATCGCCAACGCCTGCTGCACATCGAGCTGCCGCTCGCTGCGCCGATGTTGATGGCTGGCGTTCGCACGGCGGCGGTCTGGGTCATCGGCACCGCGACATTGTCGACCCCCGTCGGACAAACGAGCCTCGGCAATTACATTTTCTCGGGGCTGCAAGTCGAGAACTGGGTATCCGTGTTGTTCGGCTGTGCCGCCGCGGCGCTGTTGGCGCTGGTCGTCGATCAGCTCCTGGGGCTGATCGAAAGCGGCGCGGCGCGCCGCAGCATGCCTCGCATCGTCACTGGACTGTCGCTGCTGGCGGCCGGGGTGTTGGCAGCGGCCGTGTCGCAAACCGGCAGTCGCTCCGCCGAGTACGTCGTCGGGGCGAAGAGTTTCTCGGAGCAGTACATTCTCTCCGCGCTCATGGCCCGGCGGATCGAAGCCGAGGGGGGCACGGCGGCGCAAAGGGTGGGGCTGGGCTCGGCGGTGGCGTTCCGGGCGCTGGCCGCCGGAGACCTCGATGTCTATGTGGATTACTCGGGCACGCTCTGGACCAATGTCATGAAGCGCACGGATGTGCCCGAGCGCGCCGTCATGCTGCGCGAGATCGGAGCGTGGCTCGAGCGCGAACACGGCGTCCTGCTGCTCGGCGCCCTGGGCTTCGAGAACGCCTACGCCCTGGCGATGCGGCGCGATGTGGCCGAGGGGCTCGGCATTCGCAGTATCGACGATCTCGCGTTGCATGCGTCGCGCATGACCATCGGCGGTGATTTCGAGTTCTTTGCCCGTCCCGAGTGGCAGGCGCTGCGCGTGCGGTACGGACTGGACTTCGCCAGGCAGCGTGAGTTCCAGTCGACGTTCATGTACAAGGCGGTGGTCGGTCGCGAGGTGGACGTCATCTCGGCATTCTCGAGCGATGGCCGCATTGCCGCCGACGACCTGGTCGTGCTCGAGGACCCGCGTCAGGCCATCCCGCCCTACGATGCGGTGATCCTGGTCGCCTCGAAGCGTGCCGTCGATCCGCTCCTGTGTCGCGCGCTCGCGCCGCTGGTGGGCGCCATTTCCGTCGAGCACATGCGCGAAGCGAACTTCATGGTCGACCGCGATACGGACAAGCGAACTGCCGGCGAGGCGGCGCGTTGGCTGGCGCAGCACGCCACGCTGCGGCAGGATGCCGCGCGCGGCTGTGCACCGGATTGATCGGGCTCAGAAGAAGATCCACCAGGCGAGGGCGAGGATCAGTGCCCATTTGAGGGCGTAGTACACCGGCTGATTCCAATCCTTGATGCGTTTGCCCACCACCCGGATCTTGTAGACGTACTCGAAGATCTTGTTGAGCACGCCGACCTTCTCGCCCGGCACGTTCTCGGTCTGCGATGCCTTGACGATGTACCGGCTGAACATGCGGTTCACCCAGCGCACCGCGCGATTGGAGATCGGCCGCTCGATGTCGCAGAACAGGATCAACCGCTGTTCGTTCGTGCGGTTCTCGGCCTCGTGGATGTACGTCTCGTCGAACATCACGGCCTCGCCGTCCTTCCACCAGTACGCATGCCCGTCGACCACGATGCGGCACTCCGGTGAGTTGGGTGTGGCCAGACCCAGGTGATAGCGCAGCGAGCCGGCGAACGGATCACGGTGGAGCCCGAGACGCGCGCCGGGGGGCAACAGTGCGAACATGGCGGCGTTCACCGACGGGATGCCGGCCAGCAGCTCGGTGGTCTTCGGGCACAGGCTGCGCGCCGAGGGCAGAAAATCGTCGTACCACTTCAGGTAAAAGCGTTTCCAGCCGGTGCGGAAAAAAGAATTGAAGGCCAGGTCGTTGTGGCTCGCGGCGGTGCGGATATACCCCTCGTCGAACAAGCGCAAGGCCTCGTCGCGGATCATTTCCCAGTTGGCCTGGATGGGCGCGAGCTCGGGGAACTCACGCAGTTCCACGTAGGGACGGGCCTTCACCGCCGAGAACGCGTACATCAACGTGTTGTACGGCGCCATGATGGTCGAGTGGTCGAACAACTGGCGGCGCAGCTTGTGGCGCACGCGACCACGCAGCTGGGTGTAGAC